>JAIRVD010000253.1 GCA_031254075.1 Clostridiales bacterium | reverse complement strand
CGACGGAACGATGTTGCGCGTTGCGCATTTTGCCGCGCTCAGTAATACTCCGATGATTGGAATTAATCTCGGAAATCTCGGTTTTCTTACCGATGTTGATAAAAGACACGGCATTCACGCATTGGAAAAGGTTCTCGCGCATAAGTATTCGACCGAAAAACGCATCATGCTTGAGGCGGAGTTCGGCGCGGATAAAATTATTCCGCTATGCCGTCGGATTGCGCTAAACGAAGTAAATATTGGCAATCACTGCGTTCTTGAGGATTTTTCTATTTATGTAAATGAGCAGAGAGTTTCTTCATTCCGCGCAGACAGCATTATTGTCGCTACACCGACAGGTTCTACCGCGTACAGTCTTTCCGCCGGTGGTCCGATTCTTTTGCACGGCGGGGAAATGATTGTTATTACGCCCGTTTGCCCGCATAGCTTAGGCGCACGCCCATGGGTAATCGGCGCGGACGATTCCGTTCGCATCGTTCTGAAGCAAGCCTCGCAAGTCAGCATCGACGGTTACTATCGCGGCGATGTTCCGCGAGGGCAAAGCGTTCTGATAAAAAAATCCGAGCATTTCGCCTCGATAATTAAAACCACACATGTCAATTTCTATAATACGTTGAAAAAGAAGAAGTTAATGTAAAACGCAGAGCAAAAATACGCAGAGCAAAATACGCTCTGCTTAACAAAGGGTGTTCCCATGAAGCAAGAACGCCATAATGCAATTATCGAAATTTTACGCAACAGGGATATTTATACGCAGGAAGAGTTAACCGCCGCACTTTCCACGGCGGGTTTTTCTGTTGCGCAGGCGACGATTAGCAGGGATATTCGCGAACTTGGGCTGATTAAGGAGAATACGAAAAAAGGGCAGCGTTATGTCGCGCCCGAAAACAGCACGGCAAACCCGATTGAACGTGTTTTTCGCGACGGGCTTGTGAAGGTGGAATACGCGGGCAATATGTTGGTTCTGCATACGATTACGGGGATGGCCATGGCGGTTGCGTATGCGCTTGATAATATGCAGTTTCCCGAAATTCTCGGCTCGGTTGCGGGCGACGATGTGATTATTTGCGTTGTGAAAAGCAAATCAGCCGCCGCCGCGCTTACCGAAAAATTACAGCCGGAGAATTTAAAATGATTACGAATTTACGAATCGCAAATGTCGCGCTTATCGACGAGGTAGAAGTCGATTTCGCGGCGGGCTTGAATATTCTTTCGGGCGAAACGGGCGCGGGAAAATCCATCGTTGTAGACTCGATAAATTTTTTGCTCGGCGGAAGAACGTCGAGAGATTTTATTCGCGCGGGCGCGGAGTTTGCGAGCGTCACGGGAATAATTGATATTAACGGTCCCTTTTTTGAGTATGTGAAAGAGGGGCTTTTTTCGTTGGGACTTGAGGCGCGTGACGGGCAGATTATGCTTTCGCGAACAATGCAGACGGATTCGGGAAAATCGACTTGCAGAATCAACGGCTCCGTTGTAACTGTAGGGTTGCTGAAAAGCGCGGCGGAATTTCTCGTAGACCTTCACGGACAACATGAGCATCAATCTCTGCTTGACCCTGTCAAGCAATTGCAAATGCTTGACGCGTTTTGCGGCGACGAACTGGCGGCGCATAAAACGACATTGGAACAACTGCTTTTGCGTTATAAAGAAAATAACCGCGCATTAAAGGCACTCGCGGGCGTCGGAAATCAGAGGCAAGAGCAAATTGATATTTGGCGTTTTCAATTGGAAGAAATTCAATCGGCGGCGTTAAAGCCGAACGAAGAAGACGCGCTTACGCAAAAACGCGACCGATTAAGCGGATTGGAAAAGCTATCGAAGAATACCGCGGCGGCAATCGCGCTACTTTGCGGCTGGACTGCGCCGGGTCAGCTTTCTGCCGTAGACCAAACGGCAAAGGCGGTTGCGCATTCTGCCGAAATCGCAAAAATCGACCCCTCCCGGGAAAATTTACACGCAACACTTGCGGATATTCACACACAGCTTTCCGAAATCGCGCAGGATTTCCGCGACTACTCGGACGAGCTTGACGCAGACCCGTTAGAGTTGGATAAAGTAGAAACGCGGCTTGATACAATTTATCGTTTGAAGAAAAAATACGGCGGGACAATTGAAAATATTTTGAAAAAGCAAGAGGAGCTAGTCGCAAATTTGGACGGCTTGGAAAATTCCGAAGCAGAAATAAAACGCTTGCAGGGCATTCGCAAGGAGATTACAAAAGAGATTACAACTTTGTGTGACAAGATGAACACGATTCGCGCAGATGGCGCAACGCAAATTTCCGATTCAATCAGCGAAATTTTACGCGGCCTCGGAATGCAACACGCGAAATTTTTCATGCAGATTTCACGCAAAACATCCTTCGGGTCAGACGGAAACGACGCAGTCGAATTCATGATTTCGCCAAACCCCGGCGAACCCGATAAGCCGCTTCGCAAAATAGCTTCGGGCGGCGAAATGTCGCGCATTATGCTTGCGATAAAAACAATTATGACCGACAAAATTTCCACCGTAATTTTCGATGAAGTTGACACGGGCGTTTCCGGCCGCACCGCACAGCAAGTCGCCGAAAAACTTATGCGTGTCAGCCGCACGCGGCAAATTCTGTGCATTACTCATCTTCCGCAAATTGCCGCAATGGCAGACACTCACTTTCTAATCGAAAAAACGGCGCATAATGAACGCACCGTTACAAAGGTTTTGCCGCTTGCGCAAAACGAAATAATAAACGAACTCGCCCGCCTGACAGGCGGCGCGCAAATTACCGACGCAACATTAAAAGCGGCGGAAGAAATGAAGAATCAGGCAAATTCATTAAAAGGAGATTGTGAATCATGAAAAAAATCTTTTTTCTCGCGCTTGTGACGCTGTTGTTGTTTGCGGCTTGCGGCGGACACAATGACATTCAGCAGGAAATTGAGGAAACGCCGGCGCCGCAGGAAAGCACACGCAATATCGACGATGATGAAATTATTCTTGTTTTTGAGGGCACGGAGGTTAGCGCGGGGGATATGCGTTTTTTTGTTGAGATACTCGGTGACAGCAGAGAGATTGCGTTGCAGAGCTTGTTGACAACGATGGTAATTCTTGAGCGCGGCGAACTTCACGGGGTTTTGCCTACGGAAGACGAGATGGTTGAATTTTTGGGGATTGCGTCGGGTATGCGAGAGTATTTGGAGATGGTTGTGCCGGGGGGAATGGATTATATCAGCGACGAGCGCATTGCCCAAATTTACTCGATAGACAGCGTAGCCATGCGATTGATGGACATTTATGTAGATTTCATTCCCGATGAAGACGAAATAAATGAGTATATGGATGACAATATGGATGAAATAATTCTGTATTCAACGGATATGTCGTTCAAATATATTATTACGTATGACGCAAACGACATTGCCGAAGCGCATTCGTCACTTGAGGCGGGAATGGATTTTGACGAAGCAAATGTTGAATTCAATGTATTTCATGAAATGGTCGGCATTGAAATTATCGAATATATGGATTTTCTTGAAAACTACACAAACTGGGAACATCACGAGGTTCTTGCCGACTTGGAAATGGGCGAGTATACCGAAGTTCTGGAAGTTCAGGGGATGTTTTTTATCGCGCTGATGTATGAAAAATCGCTTAATCCCGAAATGCTTGAGGAAAACATCGGATATATTCGTTCGCTTTTCATTGACGAAAGACGCAATCAATTATTTTCGGATATGGTTGCTCAATGGATTGAAGAAGCCGACTACAGCGTTAACGAAGATGTAATGAGCCGTTTTTAACGTCTTAAATAACGCGCTTTATCAATCGCGTCTTTAATTTCAAGCGAACGGTCGCCCGCCAAGCTTTCGAGATGATGGGTCAGTTCGTGATGTAGCACGAGTTTTATTTTCTCGCGAAAAACACGCGGTGAACAACGCTCATACAACACCGCCAGCGAACCGTAATGAACCGTTATATACCGCCCGAGACCGCGCGGTTCGACATGATACATTCCCAAAATATAAAGCCCGTCTTTGTCCTTCACAATGTCGGGCGTGAGTACATATCCGCCGTTTAAGTCGTCGAAAATCTCCTGCGGCAAATCATCGGCGATTTCGTCCAAAACGGCTTCGGCTTCTTCAAACGATAACATGGCTGTCCATCCTTTGTCGAACGGCTTCGTACATTAAAATGCTTCCCGCAACCGACGCATTTAACGATTCGGTTTCGTTTGTCATCGGAAGACGCACCGTTGCGTCCGCGTGCATTTGCGCTTCTTTAGAAATCCCGTGCGATTCGTTGCCTATCAGCAAACAAAATTTTTCTTTCATATTTAAATTATACGGCAAATCATTGCCTCTCGGATGCGCCGCGAAGATTTTGGTTTTTTCTTTTTTAATTGCAACGAGCGTTTCTTCTGTTTGAATATCGGAAATAATCGGCAATCGCAAAACCGCGCCCGCTGCGGAACGCAAAACCTTAGGGCTGTAAACCTCACAGCTTCCATTCGAAAAAATCGCTCCGCCGGCGCCCGCCGCCGACGCAGTGCGAACCAGCGTACCGATATTCCCGGGGTCGCGTAAGTTTTCGCAAAGCAAAATAAATCCGTTCGCTTGCAAAATATTTTCCAATGAATAAATCTTTTTCTCACAAACCGCCATCACGCCCTGCGGCGTTACCGTATCGGCGATGCTCTTGAAAATACTGTCGCGAACCACCTCGCATTTCGCCCGTTTCTTATACACCGAAAGGTCATGCGTATCCGCGAAATTCCGCGAAATCACATAATAGCAGATTTCATATTCCTCCGGAATCTCCGCTATAAACCGCTCCCCCTCCACAAAAAAAAGCCCCGACTCATCACGACTTTTCTTTGTTTTTATGTCTTTGAGCATAGCGAACGCACCTCCCACGCTATTTTATCACAACGGAGGCAAGTATGTCTGCAATCGGCGGGACGGCGTTCAGGGCTTCTTGGAAGGTGTTGTTTTGCGCGCCGACTTCGAGAAGGATGCTGTTTGGGTGCATGTGCAGGCTGTAGCGGAATTCGAGCAGATAAATTCTGCGGGCGAAGCCGGGGTACAGTTGGTTCGCGGCGAGCTGTAAATTAAAGCTGAATGCCAGGTTTTCACGCTGATACGGATTCGGAAGATATGTGACCGGAATTATTTCGCCGTTGCGGAAGCGGCGCGAAAGTCCGTTAACCAGCATAATTTGCGCGGCGCGTTGTCCGTTTATTTCGGAAACCATCGGTTGAACATGCGCGCCGACACCGTCACGATGAAGGTCGATTACGACTTGTATCGAAGGGTTGTCCGCGAGGATTTGGGAAATCGCGGGGGCAAGGCGTTCATACGCGCCCTCGCGGTTCGGAATTCCGTCGATTACATCAAAGCGTTCCGTGTGATGCAAAACACTGATGCCGTATTGCGTTTCAAGCGTTTCTGCCAAGGCACGCCCTACGCCGAGAATTCCTGTGAACGGGTCGTTATGGTCGCTGTCTTCGTACATTTCCCTCGAATGAGCGTGGAAAATCAACAACTGCGGACCTTCAACCGCTGTGTCAATTCTGAAGTCTTTCGCTAAAAATTCGTCTGTGTTTATATCAGTCTCTAAAAAAATTGTTCGTGGGTCTGTTAAAAAAATGTTTTGAGTGAGATAATGAAAATCTGCAAGTCGTGAAATGTATTCTTCGGATAACGGCGGAATTTGCAACGGCGGAATTTCTATTGCCGTATAATCGAAAAATTTTGCATAATCCGATTTTTTCTCGGACGAAACGAAAATATAATCATCGAATTCAATTATTTCATTTTCCGTCTCGGAAGCGCGCGCGAACGGAAGCGAAAACGTTACCGCACCGCAAAGCAGCATCAACGCAAGAATCGCACGCGCTTTTATTACGGCTTTTTTGCTCAACATATCACCCCCCGCTACGTTAAATTATATGCACGCCGGAGGTTATTTAATGTTAGGTAATTTTGTTTTTAGCGTAAACGTTGTAATGCCGTTGTTCGTAATCATAGTGCTTGGATATCTTTTAAAAAAAACCGATTTCATTTCCGACAAATTCATAAAAACCGGTAATAAAATGGTTTTTTACATATTTTTACCGACAACTATTTTCAAAAGCGTATACGATGTGGATTTGAGCGAGCTGACGAGTTTCGGTTTCGCGGCGTACGCAATCGGCGCAACGGTTTTGTCGTTTGCGATTATTTGGTTGATTTCGATTTTCTTTATAAAAGATAAAAAAGTTCTCGGGGCGTTTGTGCAGGGAGCGTTCCGCGCGAATACCGTTTTCATCGGCTTGCCGCTTATGCGAAACCTCGCGGGCGATGTAGGAATGGCTCGTTTCGCGCTAATCGTCGCGCTTGTAATGCCCATCACAAATGGTTGCGCAATTCTGGTTCTGTCCGTCTACGGTAATAAAGAAGAAAAGTTCGATGTCGTAACTC
>JAIRVD010000215.1 GCA_031254075.1 Clostridiales bacterium | reverse complement strand
GAAATCAAAATCGGTTAATAAATATTTTATCTTATTCTTTGAAACGCTTCTACCATTTCGATAAAACTGCGGCGGTGACCGTGGATGTCGGGGCCGGTGGCGTCGCGAGCCAGCGAGAGAACATCGGAGAGGGTTGCGTTTGCGTTGTATTCGGAATTGCGCAGGATGTGTCCGAAGGAAGCGACAGCGGCGGCGAAGTTAAAGTCTGTTGTGTTGGCGGAAAGCATTCGTTCTCTGCCCGCGGGGATTTCGATTAGCTTGGAAGCGGGTTCGCCGGGATTTTTATAGCGAACGCGAACGGTGAACAGGTCTTTCGATTCGGTGTTTTGCGAAAGCTGTATTTCAAACATTATAACAAGGTCTGCTCCGACGCCTACTTCACCCGCGTCGCGTGAATCGTCGTCAAAGTGGCGATTTTCCATTATGCGGTTTTCGTAACCGATAAGGCGGTAATTCGCAACCGTGTCGGCGTTAAAAACTACTTGCGCGCGAACTTCTTCCGCAACGATGTAGAGATTTGAGGTTAATTCTTCGATGAAAATTTTGCGCGCGTCGGCGATGGTGTTGATGTAATGGTACGCGCCGTTGCCGTTACGCGCGATGGTTTCCATTGTTGTGTCGCGGTAATTTCCCATGCCGTAGCCGAGAATCGTCATGTGAATTCCGTTGCGGCGTTGTTCCGCCATAAGGTCTGTAAGCTCGCGAACACTGGAAACGCCTACATTAAAGTCGCCGTCCGTGCAAAGAATGATTCGGTTATTCATTTCGGGATTGAAATTTCTTTGCGCAAGCGCGTATGCCGTCGTGATTCCTTGTGCGCCTGCGGTGCTTCCGCCCGCGCTGAGATTGTTTATAGCGCGCATAATTTCCGCTTGGTTGCTTCCCGAAACGCTGTCCAGCAAGACCTGCGAACCGCTCGCATACGTCACAATCGAAATCGTGTCGCGTGCGTCCATGTTTTCGACCAAAAGCTCAAGCGAACGCTTCAAAAGCGGCAATCTGTCCGACGGCGCCATCGAGCCGGATGTGTCAATCAGGAACGTTAAATTGTTTCCGGGCAAATCAGTTCGGTCGATGTCCTGCGCCCTGACGCGCACAAACGCAAGGTACATTCCGTCGTTAAACGGCGAAGGTCCAATCTCTGTGTAAATCGAAAACGGCGAATCGTTCGTCGTCAAATCTCCGTCCCAGTTGAAATAATTTATCATCTCCGCTACACGAACCGCGTCAACCGGCGGCGCAAATCCGCTGTTGATATAACGCGATACATTTCCATACGACGCCGTATCCATTTGCATCGTAAACGTTACCGCCGTCTCTGCCCGCGTGTTCACAAACGCATTTTCCACAAACGATACATAACTCTCGCCGCGAAACGGGTCTTCCTCGGGAACACGGTCACGCTCGGGTGCGGCGGATGTGGCGGCAGGTGTGGCGTTGGGTGCGGCGGCGGGTGCGGCGACGGGCTCATCATCCGATACCGGCATGGGCTCGGACTCGAGCACTTCCGACTCGTATCCATCCATATCCCATTCATCAACCTCGCCTGCTTCGCCGAAAAAATCCCATCCCGCAGGTGCGCTCATGTCCGGCACGCTCCCGCTGTTGGCCGGTTCATCGTTCGGCAACACATCGCGGTAAACGATGTCGCCCATCGGGACTTCGTAGTCGCGGTGACTTCCCGCGCAAGCCGCAAACAACAACATCGCAAGCAGCAAATGCAACACCCGAAAACCCGCTGAGACGAATTTCAAACGTCGCGAACGCTTCAACGCGCGTTTGAAATTCGAACAAAGCGATGGTTTTCGGAGGTTGCCCAAAGCAAATGTTGCAAAATTTTTTCTCACTGTGATTTTCATCTTGTTAACCTCCCTGGCATAAGCCATTTTTTGTTTTTCTACACATTAAACCACCGAGAAGAAAAAATATTACAGTTTGATTACAAACTTTTTTCTTAGTATAACTGAAAATGATAAAAATTTTTAATTTCCTCAAATTTTTGGTATACTAAGGAAATACAATCACGGCAATTAGGAGATGAACTTAATTGACTCGCGAACCCTCAAACATGTTGCACCTCCACCCTCGACTTTTTGTCGCGCGACCGTATCTTCCGCCGCGTCAAGAGTTTGATAAATATCTTGACGAAATTTGGGACAACCGTATTCTCACAAACTATGGTCTGCTTCATGAACGTTTCAGAGCGGAGCTTTCACAATTTTTTGACGGTGCAAATGTTACTTTAACGGCAAACGGACATTTGGCTCTTGATATTGCATTACATGTTCTTGATGCAAAAGGCGAGGTTATAACTACGCCTTTTACATTTGCGTCTACGACCCATGTACTAACGTGGAACGGGTTAACACCCGTTTTTTGCGATATAAAAGAAAACGACCTTACCTTAGACCCCGACAAAATTGAAGCATTGATAACAGAAAAAACATCTGCAATTATGCCCGTGCATGTCTACGGGCATTTTTGTGATGCGGAAAAAATTGACGCCATTGCCGAAAAACACGGTTTAAGAGTAATTTATGATGCCGCACATGCATTTGGTGTACGCGTTGACGGAAAAAGCATTGCTTCTTTCGGAGATGTTTCGATGTTCAGTTTTCATGCAACCAAGCTGTTCCATACCATTGAGGGCGGCGCATTGGTTTATAAGAATTCAGATTTATGCGATTTATATGAAGCAAGTGAAAATTTCGGATTTTGCAAGGGAGAACACGTTTACATCGGAACAAACGCCAAAATGAATGAATTTCAAGCCGCAATGGGACTTGCCGTTTTGCCGGAGTTTGACACACTGATAAAGGAAAGAAAAGAGCTTACGGCTCGATACACTGAGCATCTTTCAGATATAAAAGGGGTTCGGTGTTTGGCAAATGAAAACCCGCGCGTAACACATAATTATGCATACATGCCGATTTTAATAAACGCAAACTCTTTCGGTCGCACCAGAGATAATTTATTTCAAGAATTAGCAAAGCATAATATAAACTGCCGCAAATACTTTTATCCGTTAATCTCCGATTATAAAGCATATCACGGACAATTTGATTCCGGACTGACCCCGATTGCCGCAAAGGCTGCCGATGAAGTGCTTTGTTTGCCAATTTACAATGGTTTATCAATAAATGATGCAGACCGCGTCTGTAACATCATAAGGGGTTTGTATAATGGATAAAACCGCAGCCATTATGCAGCCTTATTTTTTGCCGTATATAGGATATTGGCAACTC
>JAIRVD010000157.1 GCA_031254075.1 Clostridiales bacterium | reverse complement strand
ATGTTCTCTTTTTTCGGAATAATCTCATTCATCGTGTTTTTCGCAAGCATCGCCGCAATGATTTTGTATAACAAGGTGATGAAACATCGAATCGCAGTCGATGAATGCCTCTTTTCGCTTGACGAATCACTGCAAACGGGATTGGAAACAGAAGAAGCGGAAAAGGCGTTAAATGAATCAATAAAAAAATATAATTCCTATATCTCCGCCTTCCCCGCAAATTTAATGGCAGGGATTTTGGGGTTGGAACAAGAAAATTGAGTTTTAACTTTCTGTTGAGGCAAATAACGAAGATATATCTCTCTTGTCAGGTCCTTGTACAAAGGTTCTGCTTGCCATGTCTACAAAAATTTCCTTTTGAGATTTGCTCAAGGTGGAGATATTGAATTTGAGAATATCTCGGTACACTTTGTTTGGCGGTTGAGAATAGTAAAACTTAGCGAGCAAGGCACGGTACTCATTATCGTCGATTTCATTTGCAATTATTGCTTCAAGTTCATAGAATAATTTTCCCACGTTCATCACCTACTCAAAGAGCTTGTATTTTTCAAAAATATTTTCATCGAGTTTTTTTTCAATATAACAATCTAACCCCGGGAACTCTTTTACAAAATCCTGCTCGTTTTTCACTCCGTATAGCCGCAATATTTCCTTTACATCTGAAGGGTCTTGTGTGCGTGGGTTAGTATTTTTATCGTAACCCCTTTGTGTCATATTGTCGATAGCGTGTAACTTCATGGCCATTAAGCTTTCCAATACCGCTATTTGCAAATTGATGCACTTGAATTTATACATAGAATCGACAAACACAAGATTATTTTTGAACTTCTCGGGAATGCCGTAATCGGCAGATACATCGTCATTCAGCCAACCGGAAGAATCCAAATCTTGAGCGATTCTATAAACCTTTGCAGGGAGCTCGGTCATCGAATCAATATCCCTGCTGAGATTTCTCGTTACCCGAAGCCCGTGAAACATCAAAGCATAACCGCCAACAGCCTGAATGGTAACGCTGAAATCCTCACCAAATTGTTCAGCCAATTTTTCATCAAGCGAATAAAGCAATCCTGTCAATTCATCATAAGTTTTTAAAAGCTTTTTCATATGCGACGCACCTCTTATTCCAAAACACACTCACCTTTATAAAATACATAGTCAATCCGTCCGTCGTGAACCAAGAAAGTAAACCGCTCGATGTCTAATACGATGTCGAATCGGCAGTCACGTTCATTTCCGGTCATTTCTTCGATGCGATAGCCTTTTTGTTTATTCGGGTTAAATGAAATCCAATCCGTTGTACAAAGAAACAGAGTGTCGTTAAATTTATAATCACCATAATGCATTCTAAAACTCGTAGTAGTCTCTTCAAATCGCCGTATCGGTATAAACTTTGTCAGCTCATCCCCCTCAATCGCAACATACGGTTTTATCCCGCCTTGGATATCTATAAAAACATGTATCCGATTTTGTCCAAAACGAAGTGTTATACCTGCCACGGTATCCGGACGATGCCTGTCTCGCCAAACACCCATCATTTCGTATATTTTTTCATTCATATAATCCACGCTCCAATCATAAATGGGAGAGAAAGGATGCTAAACTGACTCCTCGCTTATCCTATTATACAACGAAATTTCGGCAAATGAAACGGCGCGATGAACTCGCGCCGAAATTTTTTGTAAAATAAATTTTATTAATTCATTTTATGTGTGATTACTATAAACGTTAAGACAAAACAATATACGCGGCGGGGTGTTCGCTGTGGGGGACTCGGCGGAGTGTGTTGTTGCTTTGCATGATTTCGACGGGGGCGCTCATTGCGAAATAATGTCTTTTGAGCCAAACGATTTCTTTGGCGGATTTTTTCTTTTGGGCAGGAGTGTGTTGCATTAGGACATCGGTGCAAATTGCTATGATTTGGCGGGTTATTTCGGCGATTTTGTCTGTGACGGGGTCGAGCAGCGATGCGATTTGTTTGAATTGACGGGAGGTGTAAACAGGAATACACAGGCTTAGTTTTTCCCCGTCTTTTTTTACCCAGCCGTTTTTGATGAATTCGGCGGCTTCGAGCATTTCGTTTTCGTCGAAATCGTGTTTTCCTTTTGCGATTTCGATGATTAAGTTGACACGTTTTTCTTGTTTCCAAAAATATCCGAAGTCGAAGACTCTTTCGTTAAAGGAAGTTGCGTAAAACTCAAGAAATTTCATTTGGTCGCCGCGGGCGTTGTCATAGGTAACGTTCATGCAACCGTAGTGCAAGTCTTCTTCGCCCCAAATAAAAAGCTTATGTCCACCGTATGTCGCAACGCTGAGGCCTTGTTCGTATTTTTCCAGCACGCCTTGTTCGAGAATAAGCTGTGTAATGCGCCAACGCATCAAACCGTCGTCGTCGCCGTCGCCCGCGTGAAATCCGACGGCTTTTATGAGGTGTTCATCCAAGAATTTCGCGATGGTTTCCGCAGCTTTTTGTTGAAGATGCAAGGTTTTCGTGTTTGCTTCCACAGAGAAATTTTTAGTGAAAATTACAACCGCGGTTTCGTATCGGCTGGCTTTTTTTATTATAACGCCGCTTTCGCAAAGTTCGTTTATATAATTTTCAAGATACGGAACCGCAATGCCAAGCTGTAAGCTTATTTCTTCGGCGGTGCATTGTTCATAATAACAGGCAAGCAGAATATTTTGCGCGATTAAATTGCGCTCAAAAATTGTCGGGTCAATGCTGACAGGCCAACTGCTTCCTCCTGCCACACACAATTTCAAGTAGCCGGGGTTAAAACTTAAATCACCGATTTTTCTTTCCATGTTCATGCCCTCCTTCAAAATTTTTCTGGATTTGAAAAGCAGAAATTTTACCATGCTTTCGGTGAGGTTTAGTGATTTTGAAATAACGGAAACCTTCGCGTCATTGAAATAGTACATAATTACGACTTTTCTGTACTGCTCGGTCAGCAAACCGAGCTCGCGGTGCAGCAGCCGAATATCGGATTCTTTTTCAAGTAGCATGGCGAGCGGAATTCCGCCGTCCGATACATTTTCGTCAAGCTCGCAACCGGCGAATCGCTTACGCTTTTTACACCAATTCTTGTAAACATTGCCTGCAATCGCCCACATAAATCCGTAAAACGC
>JAIRVD010000005.1 GCA_031254075.1 Clostridiales bacterium | reverse complement strand
GAATCTTTTAAGAAACAGGTTAAATCTTGGACATTGTTACGTAATATCGAATGTTCCATAATAAATTGGCAATTTACCACTAAGGATGCAAGAATTAAATTGAAGCGGCTTTATCCTGTCATCGTCTAATTTCTTGTCGGATATGACACTGGCATATGACATCAAAATGCAAATTAAAAGTGGTTGCTCTGCTTCTTACATTTTTTCGGCGAGTAAAAGATTAATAACCGCAAAAGGCGCGAAAAGTGTATTGTACCTTTTCGCGCCTTTCGCGGTTAAATGTTTTTAATTACAATCCGCCTCCAGCGGTCCGGCAAGTTCCTTTAAGAAGAACAATTTCCCGGGCAGGGTTGGCATAAAGCTTGATGTTACCCATATATCCGGTTTGTAGCGCAAGGTTACGCCCAGGGAGAGACCCTGCCATTGCATTCCGCGTCCCATATAGCCGTCCGCGCCGCCGATTATGCGGTCGGATTGCAGGAAAAGACCGGGGCCTACGGTATTTGCGTTACAGGATACAAGGGTTGTGCGGCTTTTGAAGCTTGTTATTGCGTTTTGTTCGATTGTTAGCGGATGAAGTTTTGCGGCGATGCGGTGGGTTTGTTTTTTCCATTCATCTGCGGAATCGAATTCTTCGGCGAAATGGGGTTCCCAGAACGCGATATGGAAACAGCGTCCGATACCGAAGACGGTGACGAGTTTTGCGCCGTCTTTTTTGAGTGCGGCGATTTTTTCGGCATAGGTCGGAAGGTTTTGCTTGGTTGCGAAATTGCGGTTGTCAACGGGAACGGTCAGTTCGCCGAGCGGACCGTAAAACGCGCCTGTTAAAGCGTATTCGAACGAGCCGGTGTTCGATGAGTCAAGTGTGTTACCTTCGCCGTCGCTCCATTCGTCCATTGTGAAGCCATAAACATGAGCGCAGCTTACATTCCATTCCTTTAGAAAATACACTGCCCAACGGTACATGCCCATCGGACCTACAGGTAAAATAAACACAAGCTTTCTGCCCTCGTCGCGCGTGCGGCGAATTTCCGACGCGATTTCATGCCCGAGCATTACATTAAAATCTTCGACACTGTCGCACGGCACGGGCGAAAAATCCGGATGCCAATGGTCTTGGCGTTTTAACGCGTCTTCAACGCCGTTAAGACAGCATTTGTCCATTCGCTCTAAGTCCCAACCGGCGGGAATAAAATTTTCTGAAAGCGTGCCCTTGTACGTTCTGAGAAAATCAACCATAATAATCCCGTTCCTTCCTATATTTTTAAAGGGATTGTAGCAAAGGAGATGCTTACATGTCAAAATTACCGTTTCCGCAAGCGGGGAAAAATGATTTTTACAAGGTGAAGCCGTTGATGCCTACCGGCGCAACGCAGGAGGATTTGAATAACGCGGTTATTCGTCAATTTAAACAGTTGACAGAAAACGGCGATATCACGATTGACCCCGCAACGGTTCCGGGGAAAACGGCGGACGAAATCGCAAAAATGACGCTTTCGGAAATGATTGCGTTAAACCCGAAATTCCGCATGGTAATGAAACACACAACGGGCGGCGGCGCGGCGGATACACAGGTTACTTCGTCCGAGTCGATGGGTTACGGCATGTTGATGCTGGTTACTCTTGCGGGCGCGGACGAGGCGTTGGGCATAAACACGAAGGAATATTTTGACGGAATGTTCCGTTCGCTGATGCACTGGAACAGTTGGATTGACGTAAACGAAAAGCCGAGCCGGTTAATGTCGTGGCAGTTGATTCAGCCGAAAGGAGCCGGAACACCGTATCAGCGTCCGCGTTTTGAACATGACCCGAGCTACGGTCAAGACGATGACGCAGCAACCGACGGTGATTTGGATATGACGTTCGCGTTATTTATGGCGGACAAACAATGGGGCAGCGACGGCGAATACGATTACAAGTCATACGCGCACACGATGTTAAACGATATCTGGGAACGCATGATTGATATTGATTCCGACGAACATAAAAGACTCGGCGTTGAGGCAAACTATCACGTAAAACCGGGCGATTGGGCAAGCGCGGACGAGCATTGGGTACCCGCCTACGGTTTGCTGTGGGATTTAACGCGCCCGTCCGACCATATGCTCGACCATTTTAAGGTGTTTAAGATTCTTGACCCCGTTCATGACTGGCAAAAGGTAATCGACGCAACCTACGAATGTATCCGCCAATTATGCGAAAAAAATTCAACGGGCTTGCTGCCTGATTTTGCGATGTTCGACCGAGAAACAAAAACATGGAAACCCGTTCCCGGAACGGAAAACGACCATTGGGAAAATCCCGAAGACGGCGAATATCATCAAAACGCGTGCCGAACGCCGTGGCGTTTGGGAACGGATTATTTGCTTTCGGGCAAAACACCCGTCGATGATGTTTGCATAAAACCGTTGAATACCCATTTGAAGAAAGCGTCCGGCGGACAATTCGATAAAATAACAGGTTATCTTCTCGACGGAACGCCCTATGGAGAGAATACACCGTATTATTCCAATCCGCCGCTGGTTCTTGCCGCCGCGTCAGGCGACCGAGAATGGCTCGACAACGGTTGGAATTATTCAAAAAATCTAAAATGGCATGATGACAGATACGGTTCGTATTTAAACGTGCTTGCGTTAATCGTCGCGTCGGGAAATTATTGGCTTCCGATATAGTGATAATCCAAATATTGATGTATAATATGGCTTGTATTTTTAAATTGAAATGAGGCAAACAAATGAAAGAAAAACTTGAAGCAATTCTGCCGGACGCAAACGCGAAAATCGCCGGCGCGAAAACCTCTTCGGAATTGGCTGATGTAAAGGCGTCGCTAATCGGAAAACAAGGCGCGTTAACGGAAATATTAAAAGAAGTTCCAAAACTTGACCCGGCAGAAAGGGCAGAAATCGGACGCGCGGCGAATCAATTAAAAACACAGCTCACCGCGTTAATCGAAACACGTGCGGAAGAAATTCAGTTAAAGGCGTCGGAAATTTCGCCCGACTTTGATTACACCGTACCGGGTATAATGCCGCGCGGAGGTTTAGGCGGATTGCACCCGATTACGCAAATGTCTTACGACCTTAACGATACGTTTCGTTCGATGGGTTTTGAGATTTATGGAGAAAGCGATATTTCAAGCGAACTCTACGCCTTTGATAATTTGAATTTCCCCGCCGAACACCCTGCGCGCGAAAGCATGGATACCTTTTGGCTCGAGGGTCATGACAAGGGTTGCGGCGGAGAACGGCTTTGTCTTCGTCCGCATCTTACAGGCGCGAGCGTTCGCTATATGCAAACGCACAAACCGCCGTTTCGCTTCGTTTATCCCGGACGCGCGTATCGCAACGAAGCCACCGACGCACGCCACGAACGCGCGTTCTTCCAATACGAGGCGCTAATCGTCGAGCGTGACTTCAAATTCGCGTCGGGCATGATTATGATAAAATCCATTCTTTCAAAAGTTTTCGGGCGCGATGTTCCCGTGCGAATGCGCGTCGGCTTCTTCCCGTTCGTCGAACCCGGCTTCGAAATCGACATGATGTGCCTGGTCTGCGCGGGAAAAGGTTGCAGCGTTTGCAAACAAGTCGGATGGATTGAAATTATGCCGGGCGGTTCGCCCCACCCGAACGTACTTCGCGCCGCAAACCTTGACCCCGCTGAGTTCACCGGATTCTACGTAAACATCGGTTTAGACAGGCTTGTAATGATGCGTTACGAAATAGATGATGTACGGCTGTTCAGGAGTGCTGATTTGAGATTTTTGCATCAATTTAACTAAAGGAGTGCGTTATGAAACTTTCATTAAACTGGATTAAGGAATTCATTGACCTTCCCTCTGACTTGGAGTTGTCAAAAATTGC
>JAIRVD010000392.1 GCA_031254075.1 Clostridiales bacterium | reverse complement strand
CAAAGTTGCGGCACGACGAAGAGCAGCCATCTTACGAAAATACCGAAAAAAAATCGGAAAACATACCAAGACGGAGAAAGCCGAAAAATACGCAATCACAACGAATTCCTGATGACGCTAACACTAACGCCAATACTAATTTCATAATCTCGGAAAGAATTCTTCAGCAAGAAGCGACAGAGCCTCCGCGAGCTCCGGATGCCGTTTCCGAAAAGGAGACGTTGCGTGTCGAAACAAATGATAAGGGAAAGTTAAGGCACGATGATGAACAGCCGAAAAAAGTAAAACTTAAACAGACTTCCGAAAGTGAAGACCCACTTGAAAATAATGATGGTGCTTCATCGGAGGAAAAGAAAAAACCTTTGAAAAAACTGCTGAAAAGACCTCTGAAAAGACCCTTGCGTAACAATAAACGTAAACCCATCTATCACGAAGCCGACACACCCACACCCGGCAAGCAACCCGAAAAAGAAGCCACCCTTATTGCGGTCGTGAGAGAAGAGAGTGCTGCAAGAAGATTTGAAAGTACCCATGGCGAATCAAGGACAAAGAACCCAAAAAAACCAAGCTCCTATTCGGAACCTTTAATAAAAGAGCCGCCAAAACTTGAAGAACTTGAAGATATATCTTCCGGCGAGAGCGCGGAGGAGGGTTATGTCAATTTGCGAGGGAATACATTTATCGCAAATGCTTTCTATCGTTTTTCAAAAAATATTTCAAACCGTGTTCGAAATGAAATTTCTCAAAATGCGGATGATGACGGTAACATCAGCGTAAAAGCAGTGCTTGAAACGGAAAAAGCTGTAGAAAAAGGCTATCGTAAAGGAAAAAAGATATACCACCAAAGTAAAAGATTTGGAAGTTATGGTAAAAAACTTAGTCATGGAGCTAAAAAAATCCGTACATCGCGAAAGGGCGCAAAAGTTGGCAATGCCGCATTGAAAAAAGCGGCCGCTGCCAAGGCAAGAGCCGTAAAAGCCAAAGTTGCCGCTGCAAAGGCTGCTGCCGCAAAAGCAAAAACCGTAGGGTTAATAGCAAAAGTAAAGGCTCTGCTTGGCGCAAAAGTTGCCGCCTCCACAGGCATTACGGTGGGAACAGGCGGTTGGGGTGGTTTGGTTCTGCTTATCATTGCCATCGTTATAATTTTTATTGTTGTACTGGTTGTTATTTTCATCATAATTCTGATGTTAATTTTATCGGTCGGAATTGGCATGGTAGGCGATGCAACTACACCTTCTTCAAGCCCCGAAGCAATAACATACGCAACCGTCTATTACACAAGTCTTGAAGCAGATATGCGCGATGAATATTTACAAGCCGCAACAGAATTAGACGGTTTTCACGAATTTCGTTTTACGGTAAACGGTCAAACCACAAATGTTGAATTTGCTTATGATGGGATACAAACATTCCCCGGCTTCGGCGGGCATTTTGTAATGGGTGAAATGGTTGAGCCTCCCGCACTGCCCGAATATGACCCTCCGATTTTTGACGAGTTGTATCTGTTACAGTATTTTTCCGAACTCACGCACAATCCGCTTGAAATAATCGCGTATCTTACCGCCGTGTACGAGAGTTTCGAGGGAGAGGATATTTCCGCAACACTACGCGATATTTTTGATTCGGTTTTTCATTTGGAGATTGTCGAAGGCGTCGAGGTTCGTACAACGATAGTGGAGCTTATTGTTTATGAGTTGGAGGTCATCGGTTACTACGAATGGGAATCAGAAATAGGCGGAGGCGGTTATCCGATTTGGGGGTTGGTTCGGCAAGAGCCGTTTGAAATTGAAATGGAATATAACTGGTATTACCGCGAAGTAATTTTCACAGTAAATTCTACGATATCGGCAGAGCTTGAGAGCCGTTTAACTGACGAGGCGCAGGCAGAGTATTACGAAATTCTTGTACAGGGGCGCGGCGGTTTCCTAAATATTGTGCAAAATCCTTTTGAGATTGATTGGGTTGGCGAATGGCCGGGTAATGTAAGCAGTGTATACGGCTATCGAATTCATCCCATCGACATGGAGCGCAGAATGCATTGGGGCTTAGATATCGGAATGCCTCAAGATACCCCGATTTTAGGTAATGCGGGAATTGTCACTGTTGCGGCGGAAAATTGGGGCGGTTACGGAAATGCGGTTGTTGTTGAACTTTATAACGAGGAAGACTTCGGTGTAAGGGTTTTGTACGCGCATATGGAAACCATAAATGTTGCGGTTGGTGACGTGTTGGAAATGGGGCATGTGGTTGGGACGGTCGGCAGTACGGGCGCATCCACGGGACCGCATCTTCATATTGAAGTGGAACTGTATTTGGATGGCGGTTGGACACGCGTCAATCCGCTGTTTTTCGTAGGTTCACACACAGCACAATATATAGAAGGGTGATTATCATGGAACATACTAAGATTCAAAAAGCGCGAGCAAAAATGGAAACCGAATTAAAAAAGAAAGCGGCGCAAGATGTCCGCGCCAAAGAAGCCGTAAAAGCTTATGACAATATTGTTGCGGCGGAAGCAGTA
>JAIRVD010000363.1 GCA_031254075.1 Clostridiales bacterium | reverse complement strand
ACACAAAAATCGGAAACGCAACGCGCCCGATTACATTAAAAATATTTGTTTCATCCGGTAGCCCGAATTTTTCGGGAATAAGGATTCCGGCATGGTCAAAAAACATCGCTGTCAGCGCGATTATTTTTAATACAAACGCGCTCATAGTTTTTCCGCCAGCCTTGCGAATTCGAAAATATCCAACGTCTCACCGCGCACCTGCGGATTAATTCCGCATTCTTCCAATTTAGCCGCAAGCGCGGCCTTTCCGCCGCCGAAGCCCTCCGAGTCCAAGCAGTTAAGCAAAGTTTTGCGCCGTTTGCCGAATGCCGCGTGAATTATTTTAAAAAGCTTTTCCCTGTGCGCGTCAACGCGCGGCGCAGGCAAGAGCTTCAATTTCACAACCGCAGAATCCACTCCCGGACGCGGCATAAAGCAATTCGTCGGCACATTTGCCACAAGCTCGACATCGGCGTAATATTGAACCGCCAATGTCAGCGAGCCATAATCTTTAGTGCCGGGTGCCGCGCTCATTCGTTGCGCAACTTCCTTCTGAATCATCACCGTTATTGATTCAAAATTTATTTCACTTTCCAATAAATAAAAAATAACCGGCGTGGTTATATAATAAGGAAGGTTTGCGACGACTTTAACGCCGCTTCGTTCCGCAAGAATTTCCTTTAAATCAATACGCAGAATATCCCCCTGCACAAACGAAACAGTTTCGCCCGCGAAAAAATTCTCAAGAACCGGCACAAGTTGCCTGTCCAATTCAACCGCAAGAACATTCGCGCCCGCCGCAAGCAACGCCTGTGTCATTCCGCCGATGCCGGGTCCGACCTCCAAAACAAAATCGCCGCGTTCAATTTTCGCCGCCGCAATTATCTTTGAAAGCACATGCCCGTCAATCAAAAAATGTTGCCCAAGCTTTTTCTTCGCTTGCAAACCGTATCGCGCTGAAATCTCACGCACACCCGCCGCGCTTGCTAAATTTATCATACATGCCTCCAATTTAAGGAAGTGTTTTCGTGGAAATTTTAAATTTTATATTACCGCCTCTGCTCGGCGGAATAATTGCGTTTTCGACCAATTGGCTTGCTTTGATTATGCTTTTTCGGCCGCATAAGGAGAAACGGGTTTTTGGTATAAAACTGCCTTTTACGCCGGGTTTGATTCCTAAAGAGCAGGCGCGGCTTGCGAAGAAACTTGCGGAAGTGATTAGCGCGAAAATACTATCGCCGGAGGTTCTTGCTGAGGAATTTTCGGATTTATCGGTGTGGCCGCTGCCTGATATAACGGTAGGGGAGGCGTTGAGGGGCGTCGGAATAATTGATGACGACGGGCTGTCCGAGCCGTTTGCGGAAAAATTTCGCGATTTGATTGACGAGCATTTGCCTAAGTCGATGACGGCGTTATCGGCGTTTCCGGAAAAATATCCGCAGATTGACGCGAGGCTTCAGGAGTGGACATATAAAATAATCGACGAAAATGTAAGCACGCTTGCGGGATTTTTTATTTCCAAGGAAAAAATATACAATCGATTGAAAGAAAACGCAAAAATTTATCTTGTGGAAAATCACGACGAAGTGAAAGAGCAAATTTATGACGCGATGAAAAAGTTTTTCGCGGAAGAAAATATAATTATGACGGAAAAAATTTACAATTTGCAAATAAAGGATTGGCTTGGTGAAGTATTAGAAAAACGCGCAATTAAGCGCGTGTTTGAAATTTTCGCAAAATATTTGGCAGAGCATATTCCGCTTGCTACGATAATCGAAAACAGAATCGCGGCGATTGACGTTGCCGAAGCGGAAAAAATTATTCTTACGGTTGTGAAGCGCGAGTTGAGATTAATTGTGTTGCTTGGCGGTGTTTTGGGCTTTATCATCGGTCTGCTTGCTGTATTCATTTAGCCCGTAGCCGACACCGAGTAACACGAAAAACACGCCCGTCGAGCCGATTGTTGAATCCGTCGCCATTACAGACATGCAAAACGAACTGATTCCGCATAAAAGCCCGAGCCGCAAGCCGAATGAAAAAAGCGGCTCGTTTTTTGATTTTATCAGCGACAAAAACGTCGTTAAAAGATAATGCCCAAACAGCGCAAGCAGTGCTACAGCAGAAATTCCGCCGGTGGAAATCCATGTTTGAATAAAAAGATTGTGCGCCTTGTCCACGGTTTGAATTGGATTATCAAAAAATCTCTGCATCGAAACGATATCGTTTTTCGGGAAAACATTTATATAGGTGTCGGGACCGCTGCCGATAATCGTGCGTGCGGGCATCAGCGGAAACGAACGCGACCAAATATATCCCCGGCTCGAACCCCATGTTTCGCGCCCCTTGAATCCCCATGCGGGAATTTCCGCCTGCACATCGAAAAGCTCTAATGACAATGTCAAGCCGTGAATTCTTCCGCCGTCCAATGTAAGCAGAAACGGCATTTGGGATGTTGCGTGATAATACGCGAAAAAAAACGGAAATTTATCTATCTCTACTATTCTGTAGCCGGGTATATCAAACGCGTAAATTGATTTTGCCTGTTGTACTTCGCTTTCCGAAACATCGGTTATGATTGGCTGAATTACATTTCCCGACGCGTCGCGCACGATAATCCAGTTTTCGTCAAGTCCGTTCACCGTCATACTGAAAATTTCGCCCGCTTCGCCGTGTACATACATCGTGTTTTCTTCAAAAGTAAAATCAATGATTGCGGAGGTATCCGCACGCATTGCGGTTGCCAATCTGTTAAATAAAAAAGTCACACGATAATTAAGCGGCGGAAATAATAAAATCGTAAGCACCAGCGCGAAAATAACAGGCACCGACGCTATCGTGATTTTTTTCATAACACCCGGACGGCTCAAAAAAAACACAAGCAAAATGCCCGAAGCCGTTACGATTCCGACAAGCCCGCCCAGTGAACTGCTTCCGAAAACCCCAAGCAACATCAACAGCCCCGCAAGCAGAAAAATTGCATTTGCGATTTTTTTTCCGTTCCATGTAAGCGCGGTAAGCAATAAAATCGGTGAAAGCATTGCCGTGTATTTCCCAAATGTGTTCGGATTAAAATGCGTTCCGTATGACATCGGAAATTTCGGCTCAACCGCGTATCCGAGAATCCGCGTAGCTAATTCCGTTGTGAAAAAATCGTGCCCGACAAATTGACTTATGCCAATGGCGCCCATAACAACAGAAGAAAA
>JAIRVD010000177.1 GCA_031254075.1 Clostridiales bacterium | reverse complement strand
CCCTGTAATTGCCCTAACCGCAAACGCAATGTCCGGCGCAAAAGAATTGCTCCTCTCATCCGGCATGGACGATTTTCTGTCAAAGCCGATTGATAAAGGAGCACTTTATCGTATGTTGGAAAAATGGCTACCCGCGGAACGAATTCGTCATTGCGGGTCTGACCCGCAATCACCTTGATAATTCAAGCCAAAACATCGAGCCTTTTCCCAATTCGGAAATAACGCCGTATTTGCCGCCGTGATTTTCGATTATTCTTTTTACTATGGAAAGCCCGAGTCCCGTGCCGGTGATAGGGCGTTTGTGGTTTTTTTCGATTTTGTAATAGCGTTCCCATACATATGGAAGATTTTCGGCGGAAATCCCTTCGCCGAAGTCTTCGACTTCGATTCGCACGGTTTCAGAAGCGTCCGAAAAAATCTGTCGCACGGTAATTTCTTTTTCGTTGCCGCTGTAGGTGATTGCGTTAATCAGCAAATTGTAAAACGCCTGCGTGATTTTTATTTCGTCGGCGTTCATTTTTATTTCGTTTTCGTGTGTGAAATTTATTCTATAGCCGTCGGCTTTAACGAGTTCGTTTAACGCGGCAATCGTTTTCGAAATGCTTGCGGTTAAATTGAATTCGGATTTTTTCAAAACGATTCCGCCGCTTTCGAGCTGTGAGATATCTAAGATGTCGTTCACGAGTGATGTCATGCGTTTTGTTTCGTCGATTATGGTTTTCGTTTGCGCCCGAGTGATTTCGTCGGGGAAGTCGTGCATCATTTCGGCGTAGCTGTAAATAAGCGCGAGCGGCGTTCTCAGGTCGTGTGAAACATTTGCCATAAGTTCGCGGCGCAGATTTTCTACTTTGGACAATTCTTTTGCCGTTTTATTCAGCGTGTCCGAGAGTTCTTTTATTTCCAAAAAGCCCTTTCCGTCAAAACGCGTGTTGAAATTTCCGGCGGCTAATTTTTTTGCGGAATTATTTATTTCTTCGATTGGCTTAGAGATTTTTTTAGAAATAATAGCGGCAACGATTATTGACAAAATAAACATTATAAACGAAACGATGTACAACTGTATTTGCAGCGCGTGCATAGTTGTGCCGAGTGCGGAAATCGTCGCGGCAAACGCAACCGTGATTTCTGTGCCGTCGCTGAGGGTGAAATCTTCGGTGCGCGTAAGAACATCCGACATGCTTCTGTTAAAAACAATGCGCGTGCTTGCGTTGCCAGTGTTTTCGCCGTCAAAAACAATGCGCGTGGTTGCGTTGCCGGTGTTTTCGCCGTCGGGCAACTCGCGCCTCCACGGCAGTTGGTCCGGCGGCAGTTGTACGGGATATAAAACATACTCGTGCCGCGCCATAGCTATTATATTTTGTTCGGATTGGAGTTCGAGTAAAATTTCCTGCAAGTCGGGATTATTGATGTTTTGTCTGACGCGTTCGACGGCTTGTTCAAGCTCACGTTTTCTTACGAATTCGTATGTTCCGTTAAGCGCGACGGTGAACATAAAGCCCAAAATAAATAAAAGCACCGCGCAGAATGCTATTAAATATAAAAAAATTCGTCTGTTCAGTTTTAAATTACCCATCGAATCTATACCCCAATCCGCGCAACGTCACGATAAAATGCGCGTATGCGCCGAGTGATTTTCGCAGAAGCTTCATATGAGTGTCGAGCGTGCGGTCGTCGCCGAAATAATCATAGCCCCAGATTTCGGTTAAAATTTTTTCGCGCGGCATGGCAATATTTTTGTTGCGAATAAGAAAAAAAAGCAAATCATATTCCTTAGGAGCCATGTTAACGGTTTCGCCGTCGATAAAAACTTTTCGCGCGGTGATATCGGCTTTTAAACCTTCTTTTTCGAAAACATCGTGAACGGTTTGCGACGATATATCCGTTTTCGTCGCAGAACGCCGCAAAATCGCGTTAACGCGCAACATAATTTCCTTCGACGAAAACGGTTTTACAACGTAGTCGTCAACGCCGAGTTCGAAACCGAGAACCTTGTCATATTCCTCGCCGCGCGCGGAAAGCATAATCACCGGTGTGTCCGAAAATTTTCGAATTTCCTCCACGGCGGAAAATCCGTCAACCTTAGGCATCATAATGTCCATTATAATAATATCAAACGGATTTTCACGGCATAAATCCACTGCCTCGCCGCCGTCGGCGGCTTCGGTAACGGCGTGTCCGTCGAAATTCGCATATCGTTTCAAAACGGTGCGCAAGCCCGGTTCGTCGTCACAGATTAAAATTTTCGCCATTTTTTATGCCTCACAGTTCGAGTCCTTTTTGCTCTCTGCTCAGAGAAATATTTAGATTTCCGTTGCGGCAACGCAGTTCGTCGAAAAAATCTTTCGGCACTTTTGGAGATTTCAACTGCACCGTGTAGGTCAACTCGTACATACTGCCCATGTTTGTTGTTTTAACGATTTCAAGTTCCGCGCTTCTTAAAAATTTTGAGAAAACCTCGTCGAACAGCCCGTCATAATCCAAATTTTCGGGAATCGTTATTCGAAGCACGCGAATATTCGCGTTATCGAAAAATCCCAAATTCGTCGTAAAAATCAACACGCCGCTTACAACAATCAAAAACACAAACGCGTAGAATAAAAAGCCGATTCCGCAGATAAAGCCGAGTGCCATCGAAAAAAACAAAAAGCAGATATCCCTTGCGTTGCCCGGCACCGAACGAAAGCGAATCAAACTAAACGCCCCCGCAACGGCGATTCCCGTGCCGATGTTTCCGTCAACGAGCATGATAATGATTTGCACAATCGCGGGAAGAATCGCCAACGTAACGAAAAGCGTTTTGCTGTATTTATTCTTGTACGAATAAACCGCCGCAACGGCAAACCCGAGAAACAGCGAGAAAATTGTACAAGTAAGCAGAAATTCAAACGACGGGTCTTTGGCGTTCATCGTATTAAGAAGCTCTGGCAATTTTTCTCGTCCCTTCATAAATTAAATGCGGTTTATTCAAAATGTGATTTTTGTAACAGGTTCCGTATTTCGAAAACGAAATCGGAAAAATTTTGTTCTCGCTCAAAACCTTCGCCAGCCACATCGGAATCGCGGCGGGCGTTTTTATTTCCATAATAATATCATTCGTAATCGGTTGCCCGTCATTCGGATGCGAAAAATTTAATTTGCTTGAACGAAATTTTAAGTTCTCGTCAAATGTAATGCGCAGTTCGTCGTCGCCCGAAAAAGCAGTTCGGTTATACGAAATATAAATTCTTTCGAAAACCGGATTGCTGCGCAGGTAAAATTCAAACTCTCGCCCGATTTGCGACGAATCTTCCATTACAATGTTATGAACGGACTTTGCTTTCGAAACGGGTATTCTGCGTTTGCACACAAGCCCGTTATATTTTTTCTTCAACTCAAGAAAAATTTCCGAATCCGAGTAACAACGCAAACGCATTTTTTCCTTGTACACCGGGTTCTCAATCGAAGCGCGCACGACGTCCCAGTTCTCCGTATCGAAATATATATTCTGCACAAGATATTTTGCATAATTATCCGGCGTCATATACCTCGACAACGCCGCGTTAATCCCACAAAGTTGCTCGCTCGTCAGAAGATACTTTTTCTCGTATCTGCAAAAAACACTTTGCATAACTATCTTCCCCTCGGTGTTCCTCCCGGTCCGCCGCGATTCGGCATTTGCCCCGGCTCGGGCAGGTTGATGTCGGGCATTTCGCCGCGTTCGGGTATTCCCGGCATGTTTCCGCGCCCCGGCATTCCGCCTCCCGGTCCGCCGCGTCCTCCGGGTACAAATTCGCTTCCGTCGTCGGAAATATATGTGATGATTTCGTTTAAAGTGATATCCGTTCTCTTTTCGTCGTTAACATAAAGTCCGTAAGTTCCGCCTGTTTCAAATGCCGGCGATGTAAAGAACGAAAATGACGGCGGCGAATAGTGAGACATTAGCGCGGCAATTTCACATGCATATTGAAGCAACATATTTCCTTCGGTGTCGCGAATTTCAATTACGCTTCCGGCGGGTAACGGCTCGCTGTATGAAACATAAATCACGGGTTGCGAGGATTCGCCCGAAACATTTTGAATGCTTCCCGACGTAACGACTTCGCCGCCGCTTACCACAAAGACCCCGTCCTGCTCAATCGCGCCTTCCATTCCCATGCTTAATCCGCTGACAAATAAACTGCCGCCCTCCATGTAGATGTTGCCGTTTGAATCAAGCCCGTCGGAAAGCGAATGCACATGAATCGTTCCGCCCTTTATGCGAATCGCCAATCTGTCGTTTCCGCGCCCGGGTGCGGCTCTGCCGACAGACGCCGGGTCGGATGCGTTGATTCCGTCATCGGTCGCGAAAACAGTAATATCGCCGCCCTCAATTGTTACCGTCATTCCCTCAATGCCTTCGTAGCTCGTCAAAATATTTATCACGCCGCCCGAAATCAAAACATCACCGTCACCCGCAATTCCGTCGTCGCCAGTGCCTATTGTAAAATCTCCGCCCGTTATTATTATATCACCGTTTGAATTTATCGCGTCATCTTCCGCGTCAATAATAAACACTCCGCCGTTGATAATTATAATTCCGTTTCCTTTTAAAGCTTTCATGCTTACGCTGTCTTCCGCTTCAACCGGTTCAAACGCCGGCGGCATTCCCGGCATCTCGCCTCTTTGCGGCATTTCGAAACCTTCCGGCATCTCGCCTCTTTGCGGCATTTCTCCCCTGCCGCCCTGACCGCCTTGTCTGCGAGGCATATCAGGCATCTCGCCGAAATCTTCGGGCATTTCGAAACCTTCGGACATTTCACCGCGGAAATCCCTGCCGCCGCGCATTTCCGGCGGACGCTCGGGAGCATTCGCGCTTCCGCCGCCTGTTAAAATATTGAATTGTCCGTCGTAAATTATCAAAGATGATTCGGCTTGGAACCCGTCGTTCTGCGTGCGAATATTAAATTCGCCGCCGTAAACTATAATAAAGCCTCTCGAATTATCATTGCTTCGGCTCGATTCTATTGTATCGCCTTCCGTCACAAGAGTAAACGTTCCGCCCGAAATTGCAACCCCGTCGCGTCCGCGAAATGCGTTTCCCGGCGCGGTAATTTCAAACTCACCGTCCGTCACCGCAAGAATCCCCTGCGAACGAATCGCGTGATGATGATTCGCCTCAACCCGCAGACTTCCGCCGCCCGTGATGCTTAAATTATTCCGCGCATAAATCGCGGCGTTGATGTTATTGTCAGTTCTCGCCGCACCGTCGGAAACGCTGTTTTCTGTGCCGTCGGCAAGAATAATCACCACTTTGCCGCTCGGCGCGTAAATCGCATGGTCGTTTGCGCTGTAAATTTCCGCGCCGTTAAGAACAACACGAACAACATTGTCTTCGGCGGCATCAATCAGCACCCGCCCTGCAAGCGAACCGCTCAATACATATGTTCCGGCTTGGTTTATCGTAAGAATTCCGCCCGAAAACCCCGCGCCCGCTCCGCTGACCTGTGCGGAATCGCCGTCGAGCAAAATCACGGTTGCCGCGCCATTGCCCCACTCATTGTCCGAATCTTCGGGCGAAAATTCATATTCCGTTGTAAATTCAACACTTTCCGCCGCGTCTTCATTGTTTCCCGCCGCAAGCGGCACCGCTTCAATTGTCGCCATAGCTTGGCTCTCCGCAATTATCGGCGTTTCTATTTCATTCGCACTCGCATTTGAACCACATCCGACAATCGTCGCCGAAACCATTGCTACAATTAATAAAATTTTTCCTATTTTCATTTCAACTCTCCTCGCTCATAATTTTTATCTCAAAGCAACTCTACAATCATTCTCTGAACTTCAATTGTTTTTTCTCTGAATTTTAACTGAATTTTGCATAAAAAAACCGCCCTATTCAGAGCGGATTGATGCTTTATACGGCGTTCGCCATTGGGAGCAGAATCTTGCTAAACAAACGAATAGCACATACATAAAAATATGCCATGCCCGAAGTTGAAATGCTCAATTTT
>JAIRVD010000306.1 GCA_031254075.1 Clostridiales bacterium | reverse complement strand
GTCCGAAATTGCGCTTGGGGTCTTCGCGACGTATTCTACAGCCTTTATTGTATTTACTGCAATATCTAATATTCCGAGCCTGATGATTTTCGCAGAGGTATTTGCAAATGTTTCCATTACCGTCGGTTTTACAATAATTGCATACAAAAAGACAAAAGATTTTTTGCTGAGTGCTTATTATTCATTATTTTCCATAATCATCGGAACCATTGGGAATACAACGGCATCTATTCCTATTACGCTGATTTTCAAGGTTACCCCCGATGACGTAAGGGAAAGCCTGCCTCTGCATATTACGGTAGCGATTCCTACGTTTTTCTTGTGCTACATCGTATCGCGGTATACCGGAAACGTTTTGAACAAAAATTACATGCAGTTGTCAATAAAGGCAAAGCAAATGTTTGCCGCATATGCCTGTGTACTTTCAGTTCTTACATATCCGCTGTTTTTGGTGAACAGCTTATTGTACAGGTTAATGGAACGCCCCGATATTGTAGCCTATATCAACGTTTCACTGGGTACCTTTATATTTTTAGTGACAATCATAACCATAGCGGCGTATTCCCGCAGTCAGCAAAAACAAATGGAGGCGGAGTATAAAAATAAAGCGCTTGAGGATTTGGAAAATCATAATAAGCATCTTGTGCAGGCATATGATGAATTTCGGGATTTTCGTCATGCGCATAAGAATATGTTGGTTTCGTTGATGGGTTTCGCGAATGATGAGAATAAAGGGCATTTAAAGGATTATTTAATAAAGCATTTAAATTATTCCGAGGAAATTCTTAAAAAACTGGACAGCTCAACGGACAGGTTAAAAAATATTCATATACCTGAGATAGTGGGCTTTCTTTCTGCCGGATTTGCGCAGGCATTGGCGGAAGGTATCGAAGTTGAGATTGACATTGCCGAGCCTGTTGATAATATTCCCGTTAACAGAGTCGATTTGTATCAACTGGTTGTAATTATCGTCGAAAATGCGCTTGAAGAATTTAAAACACATAAGAAAAATGACACAAGGATACTGAAATTCGGAATTATTATTGACGAAGAAGATATTTTGATTATTTGCAGCAATACCGTCAAGATTCCGCCAAACGTCGAGATGATGTTCGAAAAAGAATATTCAACCAAGGGACCGGGAAGGGGACTCGGTTTATATAATCTTAAAAAAATCTGTGGAAAATGCGGAAATATTTTTGTTACGGCACATGTAAAAGAAAGTGAGTTTTCATTAATACTTACAGTGAGGGAGATTTGAATGTTATCCGTTTTTATTTGCGAAGATGACCAATACTACCTGCAAATGATAAAAAAATGTGTGACGAATTGTATTATCATGAATGAATTGCACATGGATGTAGTATTATCCACGTCCGACCCTTCCAAAATCATAGAGATGATAGAAAATACCACCGTTCACGGACTTTATTTTTTAGATGTGGAACTTAATGGCGGATATAACGGGGTAAACATAGCAAAAACCATCAGAAAATATGACCCGAGAGGTTTTATTGTATTTATTACGGCGCACTCGCAATATATGTCTCTTACCTTTGAATATAAAGTAGAGGCACTTGCCTATATTAAAAAAACATATGACAGAGAAATGGGAGTAATAATCTGTGAATGCATAAATAATGCTTATGATAAGCATGTTTCGCGTTCTGACGAAGGATGCTTTGTTTTCAGAACAATATGCGGTCGAAAATATTCTTACGGTTATGAAGATATACTTTTTTTTGAATCGCAAGCACCGAGCGGAAGTAAACGCATTGTCGCACATATGAAAAAAAGGCAATATGTATTTTCGGGCACAATAAAGAACGTTATGAAGAGGTTGCCGTTCGGGCTTTTTTTTCAATGTCATCAATCATATATTGTCAATATCAGACAACTGTCCGACACAAATATTATTTACTTGAACGAAGGCGGAGACCGCTTAATTATGCCAGACGGCTCGGTCTGCTATGTTTCTATGAGAAACAGAACAGGGCTGATTAAAATGCTTGAAGCAACACGCGCCGGGCATAAGTGACAACCCCCGAAAACCCTCTGAGACGAATTTCAAACATCGCGAGCACTTCAACGCGCGTTTGAAATTCGGACGAAGTGATGGTTTCGGAGGTTGCCTATCTTTCCACGACTTGATGCGCAGGCGGTAAAGTCGGTTGCGGTGTCGGGGCGTTGCGGTTCTGCCACCATTCGACTACGCGGAAGCGAACTTCGAGCTCGGGCGAGGATTGTTCTTGATGTGTAAGCAGCAGGAAGCTTTCTTCGGAAACGGTTTCTGCGAGCCGCGTTCGTGATTCTTCCGACGCGGTCATATCCACATAACACAGCGGCGGAAACATCAGGCACCACCAATTTTGTCCGACACCCTCGCCGATTGTAATTTGCACGGCTTCATAGTTGCCGGGAGGAAATGAAATATCGCCGTAGTATTGCGTCGGAAAATACGCGGTTGTTAAATCTACGGATACGCTGTAATCATATCCTTCGCTTCGGATAAGCTCTTCCACAAATGTTTGCAATTCCGGCACTTGATGCAAAAAAGTCAGACGCGCTTCTTCAATGCTTCCGTTTGAGGAAAGCGTTTCCGAAAATTTATCAAGAACCTCCGTTCGTACATATTCTTTTAAATCCTGGTCAACTGCGCTGTCGCTGTTTGCCATCACATGAAAACGAATTACGTTTTCGGCGATATCTCTTTGCGCCGTCGCAGAATATACATAGGTATACGCCGCCACACAAAACGCGAAAACCATTCCCGCCGTCAGCGATACCGCCAACAATTTTCCTTCTCTTTTTAATCTGCTTAACATTTTAAATTCCTCCCGTCAGGGCGCAATGAGCGAAGCGAATGTTTCCCGCGCCCGGCAATGAGCGAAGCGAATGCTTCCCGCGCCTCGCAATGAGCGAAGCGAATGTTTCCCGCGCCTCTTATGTAAAATTATTTCCATATAATATTCAGTTTAGACTATAATAAAAAAAATTGCCCTTTGCGATTATTACTTCGTAATAACGCGTTTCGGGCAAAGGAGGGATTGGATGTATATATTTTTATTTGCTTCGGGAATTATTTTGCTCACGGTGTTTTCGATTATTTTTCCGATTGCGCTTGCGCTGTGGACCTATGAAGACGCAAAGGTAAGAAGCGAGGGCGATGTTGCGCCGATATTGTGGGTGCTGTTTTCGGTTCTTGTATGTCCGATAGGAACAATCGTCTACCTTGTCGTGAGGAAAAAAGGCGTGCAATCACCCGGAAAATTCAAAAAGCTTATGATTGCTTCAATTGTCGGCTTTATTTTTTCCCTCGGACTGTTTACCTTCGGAACGATTTACTTTGTCATCGAAGTCGAATCATCGGGGTATTCTATCGTAACCGTGGGTTCATATCATGGCTCGGAGGATTATTACAGCGGCAATGTGTGGGATTTCACGGCGCGCAGCGCGAACGGATATGTCCGCCGTTCGCCGACATTAAACGCGCGGCAATTGGCGAACTTCCATGTAATAAGCGAAAACACGGACGGCATTGTTATTCTCGCGATTGAACAAGAAGGCACGCTTCAAAGCATTGATATTTCCGGCTACTATAACGGCTCTGTTGACATGTCCGCGTTTGTTCCGGGGAGGGTGCGCGTAACATTGCAATTCGACGGCGCCCGCAACGTTGATTCGGTAATAAGCTGGCGCGATTAAACCGCCTTCGTCGTAACGCCGTTGTTCGCGTGCGTTAATTTAATAAAAATTTCATAGCCCGATTCCGTTTGATGCATATCGAACTGCGTTTCCATTCCGGAGCGGCGTACGATTTCAAGATTATCCCGAATCGTGTTTGTCAGAATACGGATGTCCCGTATGTATGCTTTGAACGGAATCGTTTTATTTTTATTTTCCGAACGCGCGGCGATTTTTTCATCTACGAGAATTTCCGTTTTACTTACGGTTAAATTTTCGTTTGCGATTTCCGAAATTGCCGCGAGTTGTTCTTCTTCGTTTTCCAATTTTAAAATCGCGCGTGCGTGACGTTCGGTTAAATCGTTTTCGATTATTTGTTTTTGAACGGCACGCGATAATCTCAACAAACGCAATTTATTCGCAATCGTCGATTGATTCTTTCCGATTCGTTTTGCCAACGCCTCTTGCGTAAACGCGTATTCGCCGATTAAATTCTGAAAACCTTCAGCTTCTTCAAAAAAATGAAGATTCTCGCGCTGGAGATTTTCTATTATCGCTAAAACCGCGCTGTCCAAATCGTTTATTTCCACCAAAATCGCCGGAATCGTTGCCTTTCCCGCCAATCGGCTTGCACGCAAACGACGTTCGCCCGCAATTAATTCATAGCTCGCGCCGTTAATCAGCCGCACGCTTACCGGCTGCAACACTCCGTAAATTTTTATCGACTCGGCAAGCTCATCCAACGCATTCGGTTCGAAAATTCGGCGCGGCTGATATGGATTCGGTTTTACGGTTTCAAGCGGCAGATGCAAAATTTCTGTCATAAAAATCACGTCCTTTGTTGTTTTTTGTTAATACTACACGCGAAAAACTGCGGGCAATCATTTTTCCAAATATTGGGAATTATTTCTTTCAGTCAAAAAAATTCATAAATCCCTGTCGATTACTGTGGGTTTTTCTTGCTTTTGCAAATGTGAAAATATATTTCACGCTTTTTTGTCGGGAATTGACATAAAAAGCTTGACCCAAATATCAATAATGGCAAAATAGCTTTAGCGACTTGTTTTCAGGAGGCGGCAATGTCACGTTTAATTAAAAACTTAATTATCATTTTACTTGTTTTATTTTCATTTTCCGCGTGCGGAATAATTTCCGATGTGTTTGAGGAATTATCAACCATCACCGAAAAGGGCGTGGACGACGACGGCGAATACTTCGAGGGAACTTGGGAACACGGAGAACTTTTGGAAGAATACACCGGAACGCGAAAACATCTGCTTCCTCTGTCGCCGAAAACGCGTTGAAGCGTTCGCGATTTTCGGCTCGTCGTCGGCAAATGTTTTCTGCGTTCGGTATAGCTGTACTACAAACCCGTTTCGGAGCATAGACATTACTTGTCTATGTGGAGGGAGCGGTTTTTTTATGGAAAAATTTATCGGGCTGAGTACGAGGGACGCGGCGGATTCCGCATTGCGTCATGGGACGAATGAGTTGTCGAAAAAGGAAAGGGAAAGTTTTTTTAAGAAATATTTAGCGAGTTTCGGCGACCCGATAATTCGAATTTTGCTTGTGGCGTTGGGCGTGAATTTGCTGCTGTTATTTCGCGACGCGAATTGGTACGAGTCGGCGGGAATTGCCATTGCGGTACTGCTTGCGACATTGATTTCGACGCTTTCGGAATACGGAAGCGAATCGGCGTTTGAAAAATTGCAGGAGGAAGCCGCGAATATAAAATGCCGCGTTAAACGCAACGGGCGGCTTGTTGAATTGCCGATTGCGGAAATCGTTGTGGGTGATATTGTTCATATCGGAGCGGGCGAGCGTATTCCGGCGGACGGAATTCTTGTAAGCGGAAATTTGGACGCTGACCAGTCAACGCTTAACGGCGAGACAAAAGAGGCAAGGAAGTCTGCGGTAAATTCGTATGTCGCGCCGACGGGCGATTTTCTTTCGCAGCATGAACTGTTTCGCGGAAGCGTCGTTTGCGCGGGCGAGGGCATAATGATTGTTACACAAGTCGGCGACAGTACATTTTACGGAAAACTCGCGGAGGACATTCAGGAAGCCGCGGTCGAAAGTCCGCTAAAAGCGCGGCTCGCGGGGCTTGCGCAAACAATCAGCCGATTCGGATACGCGGCGGCGGTTTTCGTTGTTATCGCGAATTTGTTTAATTCAATTGTGCTTGAAAATAATTTCAACGGACAATTGATTGCAAATTATTTTTCAGATTACACAAATTTAATTCGCGACATCATGAATGCGTTTACACTCGGCATCACCGTTATTGTAATGGCGGTGCCGGAAGGGTTGCCGATGATGATAACCGTTGTGCTTTCGGCAAACATGCGGCGCATGTTAAAAGATAATGTTCTTGTTCGCAAGCTTGTCGGCATCGAAACTTCCGGCAGCATGAATATTTTGTTCGCTGATAAAACAGGCACGCTGACAAAGGGAATGCTGGAAGTCGTAAGCTTTATTTCGGCGGAAGGAAAATTATTTAACTCGAAACAATTCAAAAAAACACCGCTGTTTCGACGCGTTGCGCTGAACTGCTTCTATAACAATTCCGCGCAACTTGCATCGAAAAAAATGAAAACCGTTGCAATCGGCGGAAATTCCACCGACCGCGCACTTTTGGAATATGTAATGGAACAAGCCGCGCGTTTGCCGCTGTGCAAAAAAGGTTTTATGCAGGCGTTTGATTCGAAAACGAAATTATCAATCACTGCGGTCAACGGCGAATTCGAAAAAGTTTTTATCAAGGGTGCGCCGGAAATTCTTCTGCCCGCGTGCAATCACGCGTTTTCGGAAAATGAGGGGAACAAGTCATTCGCGCCGTCTTCCGAATTGAAAGCGAAATTGCAAATTCACGCGCGCGACGGAATGCGAATTCTCGCGCTTTGCGAAGCCGAAAACGCCGCCGACGCAAAAGCTAAACGTAATTTAACGCTTGTCGGCTTTATCGGAATACGCGACGAAATTCGTAAAGAAGCACGTGCCGCAATAAACGAAGTTCTCGGCGCGGGCGTGCAAGTCGTAATGGTCACGGGTGATAATCTCGATACCGCCGTCAGCGTCGCGGCGAAACTCGGTCTCGTTAAAAATGAAAACGAAGATTCCGTTATTACAAGCCGCGCTTTAAATCAGCTTTCCGATGAACAGGTCAAAAAGATTCTGCCAAGGCTTCGCGTAATCGCACGCGCACTGCCTTCGGATAAGGGACGGCTCGTTCGTCTTTCGCAGGAAATGGGACTTGTCGCAGGCATGACGGGCGACGGCGTTAACGACGCGCCCGCATTAAAAAAAGCCGACGTTGGCTTCGTTATGGGCGACGGCACCGAAATCGCAAAAGAAGCCGGCGATATCGTAATCCTCGACAACAATTTCGCTTCAATTGTAAAAGCAGTTCTTTACGGACGAACAATTTTCAAAAGTATTCGCAAATTTTTAATCTTCCAATTAACAATTAACATTTGCGCAGTCGGTGTAAGCGTAATCGGTCCGTTCATCGGCGTTCCCGTTCCTGTTACCGTAATTCAAATGCTGTGGATTAACATGATTATGGACACTCTCGCCGGCCTTGCCTACGCAGGCGAAACCCCGCTCGCCGAATATATGCGCGAGCTTCCGAAAAAACGCACCGAGCCGATTATTAATAAATATATGTTCAATCAAATCCTCGCAACGGGAATTTACACAACACTGCTCAGCCTCGCGTTCTTCAAACTGCCATTCATAACCGATATCTTCCGCAACGACGAACGCTATCTGCTTACCGCTTTCTTCGCGCTGTTCATTTTCGCCGGCGTTTTCAACAGCCTAAACGCCCGAACACATCGCATTAACCTTCTCGCCCACATCGAACGAAATAAAATGTTTATCACTATCATGCTCGCCGTCGCCGCAATTCAAATGCTCATCATCTACTTCGGCGGAACCGTCTTCCGAACCACCGGATTGAGTTTCAAAGAACTCGCAATCGTGATTGCCCTCGCTTCCACCGTAATCGTTTTCGACTTAGCACGGAAATTATTCCTGCGCTTGAATAATCGAAAAGGGTTTATTTAATCTTGCCGTAAGCAATGGAACGACCGCCTCCGATTTTTTCCAAAAAACCGTCTTTAACAAGCGAAGTCAGAGTACGTTCAATCGTTACCTTGCTGATGTCGGGACAGGATTCCATGATTTCCTTCTTAGTGATTCTGCCGATTTTACGGTCTATCACAGCTTTTACACGGTCGGGCTTCGATAATCCCCTGTACTGTAGGTACGATACCCGTTCCTCAAACTCACGGTACGCTTTCTGCACAATACCGAGGTAATAACGAATAAAAGGGGCGTAATCACTTTTGTTGTCATGCCAATCGGCAGAACTGTCCCGTAATGCCTCGTAATAAGTATCTTTGGTGTTTTCAATCAGTTTTTCCAAACTGATGTATTTACCTACGATATAACCGGCGCGGTGGAACAACAGCAATGTAAGCAGACGGCTCATACGGCCGTTGCCGTCGTTGAATGGATGAACACAGAGAAAATCAATAATAAACATTGGTATGAGCAGAAGCGGGTCATACTCGTTTTTTTCTATGCTCTTGATGAATGAGTCGCAAAGGCTTTCCATTGCGTTGGCAGTCAAGTATGCGGGGGTTGGTTTGAAACGTACTTTTTCGTTACCCTCCGCATCAGTTTCTGTGATGTAGTTGTCGGCGTTTTTATATGAGCCGCCGATTGAAGTCCCCGCAAACGAATAAAGCTGCTTGTGCAGTTGCAGAATGATATTCGGGCGCGGATGGATGTAATCATAACTTTCGTGAATCGTTGCAAGAACATCACGATACCCTGCAATCTCCTGTTCCGTTCGGTTACGGGGCGCGGATTTATCCTTAACCAATTCTTCTAACCGTTTATCGGTGGTGTGTATACCCTCAATGCGGTTTGACGCGCCTGTACTTTGTACTTTCGCTATTTCCATAAGCGTAGTCAAGGCTTCGGCGTGTGCTTCGATATATAGCTCCTGTTTTCCCTTGTGTTCGTGTATGCCGGTGAGCAGAGCCACAATATCGGGTGTGAGCAGGGCTTTCGGAGCGTTTTTATAATCAAATATTTTCATTCGCAATCTCCTTCACGGCCTCTTAATCTACATCATTATACCCCGTTATGACGTATAATACAAGTGGATGACGGAGATTGTTTTTGTTCAGACATTTGTAAAACATTGACACCTTATCCACAGGGTCTTATAATTTGCACAATATGCCATATATAAGGAGTCATACGATGATGAACACAAACGAAAAATCCCGGCCTGCG
>JAIRVD010000251.1 GCA_031254075.1 Clostridiales bacterium | reverse complement strand
GATAAAACAATGCGCGAGTTCACGAAAAAGCTTGAAACAGAACTGGCATACATGCCGTATGCGCCGAAAATTTTCGTAAGCGCGTTAACGGGGCAACGAATTCATAAATTATTTGAATTAATTTATACGGTGTATCAAAATCACGCCCTTCGTGTCGCGACGGGCATTCTTAACGATGTCATTTTAGAGGCAACAGCAATGCACGCTCCGCCGACAGACAAAGGCAGGGCTCTGCGCGTCTATTATGCAACTCAGGTTTCCGTAAAGCCGCCGACATTCGTTTTATTCGTAAACGACACGCGCCTTATGCATTTTTCATACACGCGCTATCTCGAAAATAAAATAAGAGAAGCATTCGGCTTCGACGGAACGCCGATTCATTTTATAATTCGCGACAAAAAGGAGTAGAAAATGTTTATTTTGGAAAGAGTTATTTCATTGCTAATCGGTTATGCAATCGGCTGTATTCAAACCGCGTACTATGTAGGAAAATTAAACGGAATCGACATCCGCGACCACGGAAGCAAAAACGCGGGAATGACCAACGTCACACGTACCTTGGGGAAAAAGGCGGGCGCATTTGTTTTTCTTGTGGATATTTTAAAATGTTTTGCGGCGTTTTTTATCGCGTCGTTAATTTTTAGCGGAGAATCTTCGTTTACATCGTTAGAAAATCTTTTGCCGGGGCTTTATGCCGGGTTCGGCGCGGTTCTTGGACATTGTTTTCCCGTCTTGTTAAAATTTCGCGGCGGACGCGGCGTTTCGTGCGCGCTTGCGCTGATTCTTTTGCTTGACTGGCACATCGCCCTAATAGCATTCGGAATCGGCGTAATTTCCGTTGCGACGACGCGTTACATTTCGCTTGCATCGCTTGCAATCACGCTTACCACGGTGATTCTTATGATTGTTTTTAAGCGCGACCCCGAAGTCATCGCCGTAACGTCATTAATCGTCGCGCTGATTTGGTTTTTACACAGAGGAAATATAAAGCGCATCATCACCCGAACCGAGCGAAAATTTTTAGAAAAAAGCAAATAAAGAAAAAAGCCTGCAATCATCCCGATTACAGGCTTTTTTTACAGGCACCACCCGGATTCGAACCGGGGAATAAAGGTTTTGCAAACCTCTGCCTTACCGCTTGGCCATGGCGCCAATGTTATTATATGTGTGTACAAAAAATGCGTGACGCGCACGCATATTGACCCGTAGGGGAATCGAACCCCTATCTCAGCCGTGAAAGGGCCGTGTCTTAACCGTTTGACCAACGGGCCTTGCTCAAATTCAGCGGGATTGAGTATATAACAAATTTTGCGGCGATGTCAAGAAGAATTGGAATTAAAGTTTCGTTTACATATTCGCGGAAATATTTTAAGATAGAGTTCGTACATTATGAACGGGGGGATTTTATATATGAATAAGAAATTATTTTTTTTCATCGCGGCAATCGCGATTATTTTCATGGGAACGAACGCGTATGCGTTGGAGATATTTTTTGAGCATCGGGAGGTTGAGGAATTCTCACGCGGAGTGGTCTACGAGCAGAACCGCATGATGACGAGTCGCGGAATGCTGGATGTTCACGTGTTGTTTGTGGATTTGAACCAACCTTACATAACGCTTGCGCCGGTTGCGAGTTCGCGCGAGCTTGGGTTGCGTGAGACTACGTCGCGGTTGCTTTCGGACGCGGGGGCTGTAGCGGGAATCAACGCGGATTTTTTCAGTATGAACCGTTTGCATTCGACTTATTTCGGGCCGATGGTGCAGGACGGGCAGGTTATTTCGCTTAACGGCGATACGAATTCGCAAAGCAATGACCTTGCGACGTTTTTCTTGGACATGCATGATAATCCGTTTTTTTTGTATATGCGAACGAGTATGAAAATTTTCGCGAACGGTGAATTTTTGACGAATATCGTTTCATATAATTCAATCGGAGCGACGATTCAATCGCCCGTGATTGTAAGCCGAGCGGCGATGAATGACACGTCAGCGATTGACATACGCATATCGGACATCACGAAATTTGTCGTAGTAAATAATTATGTAACACAAATTACAACCGCGACGGTCGAAACGCCCGAAAACGGTTTTGTAATTTTAATTGACCCGGAAAGCCTTGTATATTACAGGAATTCGCTGAACATCGGAACGCATGTTAATTTTCATACGGAAACAGATTTGAACGTGGATTTTTCTGCGATTCAAACGGCAATCGGCGGCGGCTCGGTGATTCTTGTTAACGGACAGCTCGTTGAAGGCGGTGTCGAGCCGAATCGGCGTCATCCGCGTTCTGCAATCGGCGCGATGCGCAGCGGACGAATCGTTCTGCTCGCTGTTGACGGAAGAACGCATTCCATCGGCGTTACGCACGAAGAACTCGGAATAATTCTGCGTCGTTACGGAGTTGTAAACGCAATGCATTTTGACGGCGGCGGTTCTACTACGATGGTTACGCGCGATGCGGCGAGCGGAAATTATTCCGTCGCAAACACGCCTTCGGACGGCTCGCAGCGGCGCATTACAAACGCGCTCGGCGTTTTCGATAATTCTCCCACGGGCGCAATGACGGGCGTTATTCTTCAGCCGGAAGAAACTCTCGCCATTGCAGGCGTTCCGTTGCCGGTAAATTTCTACGGCGTTGATTCTTGGGGAAATCGCATTGAGTTAGAAGAAACGGGAGTAACCCCGATATATTTCGCAAATCCCGACGACGGTTTTTGGCATGAAGGAAATTACACGCCGCTTCGCACGGGCACGCATCATTTGGAGATGCTGTATGGTTTGAATATCGCGCAGACTTCAATCGAAGTTTTCTCGCTTGCGGAATTGCGTCCGCATCACGATGTAATAAATTTAATGGAAGGCGGAAGCGTGCGCCTGCGTTTTACGGGTACCGCAACCGACGGCACGGAAGTGAATATTCCTTCGGTGACGGGGCTTACGGTCACGCCTGCGACGCTCGGCGCGTTTACTGACGGGCATTTTGTCGCGGGATATGGCGGAGCGGGTTATATCGAGGCCGTTGTCGGCTCGGTAAAAGCGTATATTCCTGTGACGGTCGGCGGATTTCCGTGGCCTGTCGATATGTTCGCGACGCATTTGGATTTTCTGAGCCAGCCGTCGGAATTTGTTTCGACGCGCGTAACTCCCGCCACGATGGACGAACGCGAAGTTATCCGATTGGAATATTCCTTCGGACGAACGAGTGACACTCAGGCTTCGTATGCAACATTTTATCCCGCGCTTGAATTACCCGGCGAACCGATTGCTCTGCGTTTGCAGGTATACGGCGACGGGTCGGGGCATTGGCTTCGCGGACGAGTGCGCGACGCCGACGGAACATATCACCCGATAGATTTTTCACGCGAGGCGAACTTCGTCGGCTGGGAAACGCTTGTGGCAATGTTGCCGAACGCGCCCGCGCCGTTCACAATCGACAGAATTTACATGGTTATATTGGAATCATATGAATTTACGCGGCATTCCGTTGCGTTCCACGGATTGGAAGCGTTGTATGCGCCGAATCAAACAATCCAAACGCCGCAGGGAACCGTTTTCACCGACAGACTTCGTTCGTCGGGATTCGCGGGGCTTTCGGGCGGTTCGAATTTCCAATTTGAAATTCCTTCCGTTGAAGATGAAATCGAATTTGAAATTCGCGGTGTTTCGAATTTTGCGGTTGCAAGAATGACAGCCCGAGGCGGCGGAATTCAAACCGCCGACATTGACCAATGGCGTTATTTAATGCCGGCGGTTCGCGCGTTGGGTCTGCCGTATGTTGTAATTCTTCTTGACGAAAACCCTGATAATTTTTCACGCGCAATGGAGCGCGAGCTTTTCCATTTGGCAATGACACAATTGCGCGACGAAGGATGCACCGTTTTCGTCGTCAGCGCGACAGGTGACGAAACAACGTTTACTATGCGCGATAATATTCGTTATATTGATGTCGCAAACGATAACGATTCAATTCATTTTCGTATAGAAGGCGAAAGGCTTTGGTGGTCGGATTGAAAATAGGAATTCCAAAGGCGTTTTTGTATTATAAATATCAGGTTATGTGGCGCAGTTTTTTCGAAGAACTGGGCTTTGAGGTCGTGGTAAGCCCAAACACAAACAAGCGGATTTTAGACATGGGAATAAATTCCTCCATTGACGAAAGCTGTACCTCCGCGAAAGTTTATATGGGGCATGTCGAATGGCTTATCGGCAAATGCGATTATATTTTCGTTCCGCGAATCGTTTCGTTCGAAGACGGCGACGCGACTTGCACAAAATTTTACGGAATCTTCGATATCGTTCGCGCAACATTCCCCGACGCGAAATTTTTGCAATTCAGCATCGACTATGACGAAGGACAAACCGAACGCCTCGCATACAAAAAACTCGGCGAACAACTCGGCACCGAAAAAAAACTCACCGAAAAAGCCTATGAAAAAGCATTGAAAACTCTAAACGA
>JAIRVD010000209.1 GCA_031254075.1 Clostridiales bacterium | reverse complement strand
TTGCTCGATAACATTCGCGTTTTTCGGCGGTGAAGGCGACGAAAGCAAAAACAGCGAGGTATAGCGCGATGAAAAAATCAAATGACTGGCAGAATGTTTATGTGTTTATCAGTTCAACGTTTAATGATATGCACGCCGAGCGAGATTATTTGGTAAAACGCGTTTTTCCCGCGTTATCGGAATGGTGCGAAAAAAAACATTTAAACTTGGTTGATATCGACTTGCGCTGGGGAGTTTCCGAAGCTGACGCAACCGAAAATAAACGCGTAGTTCAACTATGCTTGGAAAGAATTGACGAGTGCCGTCCGTTTTTCCTGTGCTTTTTGGGGCAGCGGCGCGGATGGGTTCCTGACTTTGAAAATGACATTGATCCGGAAACAAAAAATAAATTCGATAAATTGGACAAATACAAAGGCTCGTCAATTACGGAAATTGAAATAACACACGCAAGAATCGACCCGCTGCACAACGGAAAATTTTTTGATTCGCAAGGCAAGGAATACGACGGAAGCATCGTTGAGCATTCGTTTTTTTACTTGCGTAAGGATGATTATCTAAAAAATTTGCCCGACGGTGAAAGAAAATATATTTACACAAACGCAACGCCGGAAAACAGTGAGTCCGAAAAAGCGGAAGACGAAAAATTAAAAGAATGGCGCGAAATAAAAATTCCCGCGACAATGCGCCCCGTTAATAAATACAGCGCGGATTGGTTAAGCAATGAGCGGACAAATGAATTATTATGGCCGCTTAATGTGCCGACGGCTTCGCCCAAAAACAGCGAAACATGGAAATCCGCATCAGAGCGTTGGGCGAAAAGATGGAATCGCGTCGGCGTAAAAACCGATGGGGAAACAGCCGACAAAAACGCAGCCGATTTATTTAATGAAAAAATCACTCAGGGACGCTTGGGAAATTTTTCTGTCGGCGATAAAGAGCTTTCTGAATTAATTGTCGAACAGCTAACCGAGGCAATTTCAACGCGTTTTAATTTATCCGACACGGAAAAAATTCAAACACCGCTTGCCGGCGAACTCGAAGAACAGTCAAAAACCCTGCACCTTTTGGCGCAGGGTTACATTCCGTTCGACGATTCGTTAAATGCAATTAAGAGCTACATAGACAGCGAGAATAACCGGCCGCTTTTGATTCGTGCCAATACGGGAATCGGAAAAAGCAGTTTGCTTGCGTATTATTTATCCGGTTCTAAAAACAATGCTTATTTTCGTTTTATCGGAACAAGCAAGCAATCATCCAACAAGGAAACACTGCTAAATTCGTTGCGTGAAGAATTTCTTGCGGACGGGTTTTTGAAAAACAGTAAATACGCAAATGAAAGTGTAAAATCTTGGCAATTTTTTGATTTGCTTGCGGATGTTTCGAATAATACAAATACGCCGATTATTTTAATTTTAGATGCTTTAGACCAGCTTGACGGCGGCGTTTTATCCGTTGACTTTATTCGCCCTGTTTTGCCGCCCAAAATAAAAATGATTGTAAGCTATCAAGGCGACGCAGAAGATGCCGAAAATTTTGCTGAAAATCTTTTATTAAGCGAAAATGTCTATCAGCTTCAGTTTTCCGCGTCAAAGGAAATTAAAAGCAAGCTTATTACGGAATACTTCAGAAATTATTTTAAACAATTAGACGAATCGCTGCTTAATCTATTGTTGGACAGCAAGGGAAGCGACAATCCGTTATTTTTAAAAATAGTGCTTAATGAATTGCGCGTTTTTGGCTCGTATGAAAATATGAGAAACAAGATAAATGAACTTTCCGGCTCAACACCCGAAGAAGCGTTTATCGCGTTGATAAAACGTGTTTCGAAAGATTTTTTTTCACCTGACATTAACAGTGAGAAATTTGTTATGCATTTTTTCGGATGGCTTTCACATTCAAGAGACGGGCTGTCCGCAACGGAATTGGCAGATTTGTTATGCGAAAACAACATTGTTAACGACAGGCAATCGGCGTTGGATACAGTTTTTTCAATTTGCAGACAGCTTCGTTCGTTTATTGTTTTGCGCAACGGTTGTTATGTTTTTTTCTATCGTTCGTTTTTGAAAGCGGCAATTCAATATTGTGAAGGAAATTCATGGCATTTAAGTTTGGCGGAATTTTTCGCGAATAAAGATTTTTTCGATTTACGCAGATTGCGCGAGTTGGCATATCATTACGCAAAATCAGAACAGACCGAAAAATATTATGCCTTAATCGGTGATTTTAAATATTTAAATGCCTTGATTAATAATTTCGGTGTTTCGGCTCTTGTTGATGACTGCTCATTTATCGAAACGGACGACACGGATTTATTAAAAGCGTTTCTGCATCTTTCCTCGGGAGTGTTGCAAGCACATCCCGAGTTATTGGGCGAAGAATTATTTGCAAGATGCGGCGGTATTGAAAATAATTTTATAAATACATTATTGCAAAGCGTTGTAAAAAATAAATTCGAAAACAATGAGGTTTGGCTGAGACCCAAATTCGCGTTTTTAGAATCGCCCGATTCTAAAAATCTGCGGCAATTTTCGCTTGGCAGTGAAGGAAAACTGTCCTGTACCTTATCGCCGGACGGAAAATTTGCGGTATATGACATGGTAGGCAAAATTTTCCGAATGAAAAAAATAGAAAATTGGTCTGCCGTTCATGATTTTTTAGTTGATGGATTTTCGAGAAAAGCATTGTTTTCGCCCGACGGAATTCATTTGGCGCTTTCTTATGTTGAGGGTGCCGGTAGCCGCACGCGAATTTCTGTTTATAATTGCAAGACAATGAAACATGTTTGCGATTTGGAAATAAGTTTGGCACAGGCTTACAACGGCTCCATGGTTATTATTCCCGAAAGATATTTATTCACGCCAAACGGAAAACAAATTATTGCGCCGACAAAAGAAAATTCGCTTTCGG
>JAIRVD010000104.1 GCA_031254075.1 Clostridiales bacterium | reverse complement strand
TTCCCTTGTGCGAATGTCGATGTCGTATGCGTGGTAAGTTTTTATGCCCATCGCGAACTCCTCCGGCATCAGCGGAATGCAAAACGGATTAAATCCGCAACCTAAATCCAAAACTGAATTAAACGCGCCTGTGTGTTGCGCGACAAATTCGTAAAAATTTTTTACATAAGGCAGTCGTTCTTTTGTCGATGCGTGCAGATTTAAAATATCCGTATACATATTTTTTTCCAACAACGCGTTCGCTTTTTTCAGCGAATTAACCTGCGAATACGCGCCGAAAATTTGATGCAAGCGGGTTTTCGCGGCTTTGAGCGGGTCTTTTTTATTTTTTTCATCCGCTGTGATGCGTTCAATCAACGGCGGATGAATTTTCGGCTTCATGCAAATTCTCCATGCCATGCAGAGCGGGGTTTGCTTTGCAACTTTTCCATAAGTATTGTGTAAAAACGCAAATTATGAATCGTCGCAAGGCGGCTTGAAAGGCTGTCTCCGATGCTTGCGAGATGACGAAGATAAGCGCGGGAATAATTTTTGCAAGTGTGGCAATCGCAAACACATGAAACGGGACGCGAATCGCGTCGGTGTTCGTCGTCGAGAATGTAGTGGTAGCGATAGAAATTTCCGCGCAAATCAATGTTTCGCGTGTTTTCGAATTCATCGTTAAACACATAAAGCCGATTATGCCGCGCTTCGCGCGTTGGAATTACGCAATCAAATAAATTGTATCCCATGTGTGCGCACGCCACGATGTTTTCTGGCCGCCCTACGCCCATTGCGTATTTTACGCCGTTTTCGGGCATAAGCTCCGCCGTGTATGCCAGAATTTCTTCCGTAAGCCGTCCCTGCGAATCCAGCGGCCATCCGCCGAAACCGAATCCCGAAAATCCCATAGAAATCAACGCGTCGGCGCATTCCTTGCGCAACAATTTTTCATTTCCGCCCTGAATAATTCCAAAAAGCAATGAATCGTTTTTTTTCAGCGTTTTAAAAGTCTCCGCGCATTTTTTTCCCCAGCGAATCGTCGTTGCAACCGCCTCGGCTTGACGCGCGGGCGGGTCGTCGGGATGTGTGCAATAATCCAGCGACATCACGATATCCGAGCCGTATGCCAGTTGTGACTGAATACATTTTTCCGGCGAAAGCACGGTTTTTTTTCCATCCTTGCGAAAGATAATTTCATTCGGGCGAATTTCCCCCATCGAAGAATTTTCACGCAAAAGCGAGAACACTTGAAATCCGCCGGAATCCGTGACAATCGGGTTTTTCCATCCCGTAAAAGCGTGAAGCCCGCCCAATGCCTTAATCGTCGCCGCGCCGGGTTTTGTCATCAGATGATACGCATTCATAACAATGCCCTTAACACCGCAGGCTTCCAAGTCCGCAGTATCCACGCAACGAACAACCCCGCGTGTTCCGTCGGGGAAAAACGCGGGCAGTTTTACCGTTCCGTGCGGAAGATTTAACTCGTTCATTTATAACAACTCTTTCAAATTCAGCATCGCCGAATAAATCTCTTTTTTTGAAATCTTTTTGCGCGTTTCGTGTAATTTTTGTGACGCTTCTTTTAACGTGCAACCCGTCTTTACAATTATATCCACCAATTGCGATTCCAACGAATATGAATTCGTTTCATGCAACTCATCCGTAAGCGATATTTTTAAATTCACGACACAGGTATACTCGCCCTTTTCGGCAGAAGGATTTTCAAAAATTTCCGCGAGAATTTCTTCCGCCGTTCCGCGATAGATTCGTTCGAATTTTTTTGAAATATCGTTGCACAAGCAAATTTGCGCTGACGGAAGCTTTTCCTTTAATACAGAAAGTGTAGACATAATTCGTTTCGGCGATTCGTAAAACGCGACGGTTTCTACGCATGAAATTATTTCAATAAGCCCGTTCAACGCATTCTTCCCGCGCGGAAGAAACCCGATAAACGCAAACTGCGAACCGTCGAATCCCGAAACGGAAACGGCGGCGATAACCGCGCTTGCTCCGCAGACGGGGACAATTTCGATTCCGGCGGCGGCGGCTTCGCTTACGAGCTTATGCCCGGGGTCGGAAATGCACGGCGTTCCGGCGTCGGAGATTAGAGCAATACTTTTCCCTTCCAAAAGCGCGTCAATAAAAAAAGCCCCGCGTTTTCCTTCATTAAATTTATGACAGGAAATCATCGGGGTCTTGAGCCCAAAATGTGTAATTAAGCCGCGACTGTGACGAGTGTCTTCGGCGGCAATGATATCAACTTCGCCAAGCACACGAATCGCCCGCGCGGTGATATCTTCAAGGTTGCCTATCGGTGTTGCGACAATATAAAGCGTTCCGTAATTCACTCACAGCACAACTTCCATGTTGAAGTCCGCGCCGCCGAAATCCGCGCCCGCAGCAACATCCATTGTACCAACTTCTCCGCCGATGTCAAAAGAAATGGAAGAAATGTCGTTCGTTGTTCCGGAGTTTGTGTTGAAAAGCACATTGCCCGGGTCGTAACCGCCCTTGTTCGCGTGATACAGATAATCCTTGCGAATGTAAATTCGTTTTTCCTGCATATCGCGAGCGCGGCGGCGTCTTGCGTCCGGAGTATCGTCTTTGCGACGCGTCACGAGTTCTTCTTCAATCGCGCGTTCGCGGCGTCGAATAGCGGTTATCTGCTGGTCAACCCGATTTATTTGCAATTTAATATCCATTGCCGATGCACCGCGCGCGCGTTTGTCCATGTCGCTTGCGTAAACCTCGGAAAGTTTTGCAACAAGCCGCGCACGCACAGCACGCGCACGCGCCACCGAATCCGTATTGCTCAAGCGCAACGAACCCTGTTGCCTCCTCGGAC
>JAIRVD010000076.1 GCA_031254075.1 Clostridiales bacterium | reverse complement strand
AAAATAAAAAATCTCCTTGAAAATTAAAGGAGATTCGTTAACATAAAATAATAAATATTGCATTTTAAATTTTGAAAGGACGCGGTTTCACATGACTAACACTGTGAACATCGGAAAAGGACGCAGGGCGGCGAATTATTTGCAACGCTATTGGGGACTTTACGCGATGCTGTTGTTGCCGTTGGCGTTTTTCTTTTTGTTTCGTTATTTTCCGATGGTTAACCTTGTGCTTGCGTTCAAGCAGAACACGATTTTCAGCCCGTGGGATGTACCGTGGGCGCAAAACTGGGGCATTCTGCCCGCGATGGATAATTTCCGCCTCGCGATTGAACAGCCGCAGTTTAGATTAGCGTTTCGGAATACGATTGTATTCAGCTTGTTGGACTTGGTTGCGGGCTTCCCCGCGCCGATTATTTTGGCACTGCTGTTAAACGAATTGAAATTTCCGAAATTCAAGCGTGTAACGCAAACGATTTCTTACATGCCGCATTTCCTTTCGTGGATAATTATTTCGGGAATGGCGGTTCGTTTGTTTTCAACGAATGTAGGTACGATTAACGGAATTCTCTCCAACTTCGGTATCTCCGCGATTCCGTTTTTGGATTCGGAGAGGCATTGGGTCGGTTCGATTGTATTTCTCGGCGTGTGGAAAAGCATCGGCTGGAATACAATTATCTATCTTGCCGCAATAACGAACGTTAATCCCGAATTATACGAATCCGCAGAAATGGACGGCGCGTCGCGATTACGAAAAATTTGGCATGTTACATTACCGGGCATACAGCCGGTAATCGTAATTCTGCTGATTCTCGCAATCGGCGGAATTATGGGCGCGGATTTCGACAGATTCCTTGCGATGGGCAATCCGCTTGTTGAAAGAGTTTCGAATGTTCTGCCGCTTTATATTTGGAACTGGGGGCTGAGAACGTTGCAATACGCGCAGGCTACCGCAGTCGGACTTATGCAGAATACAATTAATTTCGCCTTGCTGTTATCGGCAAACTTCATTGTCAGAAGACTCGGCGACGAAGGGTTGTGGTAAGTATGGAAAATAAAAAGAGGAAAAGCCGCCTAAAGCGTCCGACTATCGGTGACTGGATTATCGTCGTGGTTATGCTTGTACTTATTGCCACTTGTATTTTCCCCGTGTTAAACGTTGTAGCGACGTCTTTCAGTTCGCCGAGCGCGATTATGCGTCAACAAGTAACCCTTTTCCCAAAGATCGAATCCGTAAACGATGAGGGCGAAACGGAATTCCCGGTCGGTATGCGAATGGAAGCCTACGGCGACATGATTAATAATTCGCGCTTTATGCGTTCGCTTGCGTGGACTGCGCTTTTAACACTCATCTCCACAGTTATATCATTAACAATGACGGTGCTTTGCGCCTATCCGCTGACCTACGATAAATTGAAGGGCAGAAAAATAATCACGCTGCTGATAATTTTCACTATGTATTTCCAAGCAGGGCTGATTCCGAACTATGTTCTGTTTTTCAATTTGAAAATTCTTAACACGCCGCTGGTTTTGATTCTGCCGGGTATGATTAGCGTATTTCTTATGATTATTATGCGCAAGTTTTTCCTGGGGATTCCCGACAGCTTGAAAGAGTCCGCAGAAATCGACGGCGCGAGCCCGATAAAAATTCTTGTGAGAATTTATCTGCCGCTTTCAACGCCCGCGCTCGCGACACTCGGCTTAATGTACGCAGTCGGTCGTTGGAACGGTTTTACCGATTCGCTTATGTTTATCACGGACGCCGCTGCTTCGAAATGGCATCCGATTCAGCATTTGCTTTATAACATTTTGCAGGGAACACAGGGCGTTGAAACAAATCTCGACCCGGGTTCCGCTAATTTAGCTCACACGCGTTCCGTTGAAGCCGCCGCGATTGTAATGGCTATGGTTCCGATTTTATGCGTGTATCCTTGGTTGCAAAAATACTTTGTTCACGGCGTTACCCTTGGTGCTGTAAAAGGATAGCATCAAGTTTAATATAAAAAACAGGAGGAAAAAAAATGAAGAAATTTTTTACTGTTGCACTCTTGATTGCGGTTGCGCTTTTTGCGCTTGCAGCTTGCGGCGGAAACAGAGAAAGATTCGACTATGACGCGTACAGCGACACGGATGTATCTGACCTTGACACGTTGCTCGGACAAGAACTGCAAGAGGTTGCCGAAGACGACGACCGGCTTGAACGTCATGACCTGGCAATCGTAAACATCGACGGAGAAAATGTTTTCCGTTTTAACCAAACACGCAGCATAACCGTTGCGGCGTGGAACCGCGGCGAAGTACGCCAGCCGCATATTTCGCAAAGCTACTGGGCGGAATGGATTCAGTCGGAAATGATGCGTCTTCACAATGTTCAGGTTGAATTCGTAGAAATTCCGCGTTGGGAAGAAGTACCGACGATTGCGAACCTTCTTGCGACACGCACCGCTCCGGATGTTTCCTATACATTTGAATATCCGCCGGTACAAACACTCGCAGACATGGGCGGAATCGTAGATTTGGCTCCGTTGGTAGTAAATTACATTGACCTTATTCCGCATTTCTACGAGCTGCAAGGCGCGGATAATATTTGGTGGAACCGCGACCCCGATGTAGGCACATTGTGGGCATTTGCCGTAAGGCATTACAACAACGCCCTGCGCATCGCGACATTCGTGCGCGGCGATTGGCTTGACACACTCGGAATGGAACCGCCGACAACCCGCCAAGAATTCGAAGACATGTTAATCGCGTTCCGCGATAACGCCGAACTTCTGCTCGGCTCGGACGCGGGACAAATGATTCCGTACCGCCTGACCCAAGACGTGGGCTGGACAGGCGACCCTGTTATCACATCGTTCATTCCGCATAACATCACCGACAGAGAATGGTTTGTTTACGGCTTCGATGACAGACGCTTTATGTATCCCGGCATTAAAGAAGGCGCACGCGTGCTTAACCGCTGGTACAATGACGGTCTTATCTGGCGCGATTTCAGCATTCACAGCCCCAACGATACCACCGCGGACGACCTTTTAATGATGGGATTCGTCGGCTCGTTCAGCGGAAACTGGGATTATCCGTTCCGCCCGAACCCCGGCGTCATCGTAAATCTTACTCAAACAGTCGGCGACCACGCATATTTTATTCCCGTCGCTCCGTTTGAAAATGACAACGGCGTCGTAAGAATGCAAGTTCCGCACGGCACCGACCGCTCCATCTTCTTCCCGAACACCAACGACGAACCCATCGCGAGCTTGCTCTACCTTGATTTCATCAGCAGACCTTCAGTTCGCGAATTCCTGATGTTCGGCTACGAGGGCATCCACTACGAAGTCATTGACGGCGTTTACACCGCGCTCTCACTCGACGATGTTCCCGATAACATGTTCTTCACCGTAATCCGTAACTTCGACCTGCTCCCGACCTTCAACGGCATTCCGCCGCTTGCTAACCCCGGTTTCGCCTCAATGGCTCACGTCTACGACGGCGTTGACCCCGGGCTCGTGGGTGCGACAGTTGATATCGGCCTGCGCCACGCATGGATTGGTCCGCGCGTAGTAACACGCCAAATCACATCCGAAGCACGCGGAGGCGGTCTGCAAGGCGTAAACGGCATGAGCAACGGTGTTCTCAACCGCGCAATCAACGCCTCGGTAGCAGACTTCGATTCCGTATTCGACACCGGCATGGCAGAATACCTCGCCGCCGGAGGTCAAGCAATTATCGACGAACGCGCCGCCGCTTGGGCAGAGCTTTACGGCGACTCGGATTGGCTGCCGGATATTGATTGATTGGATTAAAAAGATAAAAGATAAGACCTTGGGGGCTCTGCCCCCAACCCCCGCAAGCCTTTGAAAAGGCTTGACCCAAGCTTTAAATTTAAAATCGTCGCGCACAGGCGCGACGATTTTTTTGTGGCAGCTTAATATTTGTAAATCGCCGGAGTATCATGGTGTGGCTGCATTTGCAATCGAAATGACGGTCAAAATCATTGGGTTTGACGGATTTTCATATTCTTCGCAGAAATCCCAAAACTCGTCTTCGGAGATGTAGCGGTTTCTGCCGTCAACAACTTGGTAGAAGTAGCTGTAGTATTTTTCATTGATGATGGTGAGGTCGGAAGACATATTTGTCAGCGGGGTTAATTCGGCTGAGTTTTCGTTCAAACGGTATGAGGACAGGTATGTGTATGCCGCGCCGCCCGAACCCACGGAATAAATGGTGCCGTCGGCGGAAATTGCTCCGCGGCTTCTTCCCCAGAAGGATGTAACATGAACGGGTTCGCCCGATTGCAGCGTAAAAATTGACAGCGGGGAGGCGTTGTTTAATTCTCTGATATCGCCGAGCAGCAATTCGGGAAGTCCGTCGTTATTGATATCCGCGACGGCAAAACCCAATTCGCCGTAATGCGGTTCGGCAAATCCGGTAATGCCCCAAGCTTCATCTAATATATAAATATCAATATCTTCCCCGCGCATTAATTCTAAAAAATACAGCGCGTCCAAAATACGTTTGAATTCGGCGGGCGCGTCGTAGGATTCGGGATACTCTGTTTGAATAAACACAGGCGGCGGAACAGGCGGTTCGTAGTTCCAAACAAACGCCTCGCCATGAATCGGCACAAATGCCGGCGTCATTCGTCCGTTGGGGTTGCGGTATTGTTCCGACAACAAAAAAAATTCGTCTTCCGAAATATTTATTTCTTCGCCGTTTTCAATTTTCACCCAATGCGGAACGGGAACATCTTCGGCAAAAGAAAGTTCAGCGCGCGCTTCAAAAAAAATTGTGAATTCCGACATCCCCGCTTCCAAACGAAACGCGCGAAGGGTGGCAATTCCCGATTCGATATAACCCGAATATTGATAAAACGTTCCGTCGTCGGTCAGAATAGTGCGGCTTATTAAATCGCCGGAACCGCTGTCAATACATACAAGCTGTCCGTTTCGAATCGCAAAAACAGAACGAATTCCCGTAGAACTGTAGGGCAAAGGGTCGCGATAAACATTATCAAGAATCAGCAATTCGGGACTTCCGTCGCCGTCAAAATCAACCGGCGCATATCCCACTCCCCAACCAAATCCGCCGCCGGGAAACGGCAGATATCCTCTCGCGCGAATTTCCCGTTCGGTGCTTGACAGCTCATTGTTAAACCCTCGCCGTTCCTCAAATTCAAAAGAATTGTATCGCCGCGATACCTCAATATAAAGATAAATATCATCCAAAATCGGTACATACAATTCCGGAATCCCCAAATATTCCCCCGGCGCCGCAATTCGCTCACCCATGAAAATAACAGATGCCGGCTCTCTCACGGTTGGTTCTTCGGCGGTTGGTTCCGTTGTTTCCGCCGCTTCTGTATTAATATGGCTCTCCATAACATCCACAGGTTTTTCCTTTGAACAAGAACAAAAAATAAATAAA
>JAIRVD010000389.1 GCA_031254075.1 Clostridiales bacterium | reverse complement strand
CTGACGGAAAAATTATCGGTGTCGCCGGCGTGGACATTGATATCGGCAAAATTGAGAGCCTTCTGCACGACATGCGCGTATACGACACCGGCTTCGCTCTGCTCATAGACAGCCAAGGAAATTTTCTTGAATCAAACGACGTTATTACAAGCATGGATGCCGCAGACCGCCGGCGGCTGTCGCGGGAAATAACCCAAAGCGGCGGCAATGTGTTTGAAACATCGGTCGGCAATGTGAAATACCGCGTGGCGGCTTCGTCACTGTTCAACGGCTACGAGTTGCTGGTTATGGCGCCCGCAAGTGAAGTAAACGCCTCTGTTACCGCTTCTGTTACGCGTTTTATTTGGATATTTATTGCCGCATTTTCCGCTGTGGTTCTGGTAGGATTCATTATCGGAAGGTCTATAGCTAAACCCCTGATTGCGCTTTCCGCCTATTTGCGCAGGGCTGCCGTTGAAGGCGACACTGCTTTTCTGCCCGAAGATACCGCTCTGGTCGAAAAATACGCCAAAATTCCGGACGAATCAGGACAAATCATTCGGGATTCCTTCACCTTTATGGACATCATAAAGTCTATCACGGACGGATTAACACGGCTTTCGCATGAAATCAACGACAAGGGCGATATCGACTACCGCATTGACACAAGCGGCTATAACGGTTCGTTTAAAGAGATGGCGGACGGAATTAATCTTATGGTCGCTGGGATTATCGACGATATTATGGAGCTTTTGCGCGGCATTACAGAGTTGAGTAACGGAAACGACGCGAACATGCGGCAGTTCCCGGGGAAGAAAGCAGTGATAAAAGAGTGTTTCGACGCGCTTGAGCAAAGTCTGGACAATATGATGAACGAAATGATGTTTATGGCCAAAGGCGCAGCCCGCGGAAAACTGGACATACGGGTGGATACAAGCAAGTATCAGGGTGCTTGGGCGGCATTGCTCAACGAATTGAACAATCTTGTTCATGCGGTATCCGAGCCTCTTATGGAGATTGAGCATACGCTGACCAAAATGGCTAAGGGAGAGTTTGTTCAAATGACCGGGGAATACGAGGGTGCTTTCGATGTGGTTAAGCGGTCTGTAAACGCTACTAAAAAAGCCACGGCATCCTATGTAACAGAAATCGCCGAAACGCTCTCCTCCATATCTAAAGGCGATTTGACCGTATCCGTTAAGCAGGAATATTTGGGCAGTTACGCGCCGATAAAAACTGCGCTGACCGGGATACTCGAATCGCTGAACACTACCATGTCTGAAATAAACACCGCCGCGGCTCACGTGCTTTCGGGAGCATCACAAATATCTAAAAGCGCTGTCAGTCTGGCGGAAGGCTCCGGCAGACAGGCGGGTTCGGTAGAAGAATTGAACGCTTTTATATCCGAAATAAATGAAAATACAACCGCAAATGCCGAACGTGCCGACGACGCCAACGAACTGTCGATAAAGTCAAACGAGCACGCGGAAAGCAGTACGGATGAAATGAAGATGATGGTATTTTCCATGAAAAGCATCAAAGATTCTTCCGCGAGTATATCCGAGATAATAAAGGTAATAGAAGATATCGCTTTCCAAACTAATTTGCTGGCGTTAAACGCGGCGGTAGAAGCCGCCCGCGCCGGTGAGCACGGCAAGGGTTTCGCGGTCGTAGCCGAAGAGGTAAGAAACCTTGCCGCCCGAAGCCAGCACGCCGCCGGAGAAACAACCGGACAGATTAAAGATTCTATCGGCAAGGTCAACGACGGTATGCGTGCGGCGCAAGGTACAGCCGACTCTCTGGATACGATTGTCATGGACGTACAAAAAATATCCGTTTTAATATCGGAAATTGCCCGCATGTCTAAGGAACAGGCGGAATCCATCTCACAAATCACTGCCGGAATTAACGAGATATCAGACGTCGTGCAGAATAATTCCGCCACATCGGAAGAATGCGCCTCTGCCTCGCAAGAGTTGAATTCGCAGGCGGAAATGTTGCAACAGCTCGTGTCTTTTTTTAAGCTCAAATAAAGTTTTTTTTGGAAATTTGATTTTTCCGAAAAAAATGTTTTTGTGTATTTCAAAGTCTTTCCGTGAATAAACATAACACGGGAGGGATGATTATGCGTTCGGAAAAAAAAATGACATATGAAAAAAAAATTAACAAAACCATTTACCGTGTCACCGTTGTAAATAAAAGTGAAATTGATTTTGCAAAAGCGATGGAGGAATTAATTGTACGAAAAATTTTAAAAGGACGGCATTTTTATGGCGAAGCATAGTGAGCGAAGAGTCGGTGCGTATGTGCGATTGAGCAAGGAGGATTCGCGCTCGGGCGAGTCGGTGAGTATCGAGAATCAGAAATTGCTGTTGACAAAGCACGCAAGCGAAATGGGGTGGGGGATTAGGGAGATTTACCAAGACGACGGGTTTTCGGGAACAAATCAAAATCGCCCTGCGTTTCGGCGAATGATTGAAGATGTTGAGTCGGGTTATATTAATACGATAATCATTAAGGATTTAAGCCGATTGGGCAGAAATTATCTTGAGGTCGGCAATCTTGCCGAGGTTTTTCTGCCGCAGTATGGATGTGAATTGATTTCGCTTAATGAAAAACTGGACGACATGATGGTTTTTCGAAATTGGTTTAATGAGCAGCATTCGAAGACAACCAGCGTTAAGGTGAGGATGGGAAGACGAATATCTGCCCAAAGCGGTAAATTTCTGGGCGCATATGCTCCGTACGGATACATTAAAGACCCGAAAAACCGTCACAAGCTTATTCTCGATGCCAATGTTGCCCCCGTTGTTCGCAGAATATTTCAAATGCGTTTGGAAGGCATGGGCTTCAGGGCAATTGCGGCAAAGCTTAACGAGGACGGGATTACCGTCCCGAGAGAATACTATTATCGTCAAAACGGAAAAAAGAATCCGAATAAAAGCCGCAAATTATGGGGCGAAACCACCGTAAAAGGCATGATGAAAAACGAAGCCTATATCGGA
>JAIRVD010000376.1 GCA_031254075.1 Clostridiales bacterium | reverse complement strand
ATTATTTCGCGGTCTTCTTGATAATACGCGCGATTTGCCGCGTTTATTTTTTCTGTAAGCTCTTTCATTCTATTCTTCAATTATACTCACCATTTCCGCTGTAATGTCTTGCGTAAAAGGATTTACCGTGCTGTTTATTAATTCAAGTATGGCGTCTCGGTCAGGAAGCTCATACCAACCGGGTGCGCCGCTTGTTCCGCCGGTCGGCAGCGTGTAAAAATGAATTTCCGTTCCGCGCAATTGATTTGCAAACCATAACTGTTCGCGAAGGTTTAGACTGGTGTTTACGAATTCGTTGTAAATTCCGGCAAGCTCGGGAATTCTTGTGATTGTGCTCGGCGTCATCAATTGGTCGAACAGCGCGCGAATTACCTGCTGTTGATTTTCGATGCGCTCGTAGTCGGTGATAGTGCGATAGCCGGAATTTCCTCTGCGATAACGCGCGAAATGCAAGGCATTGCGTCCGTTCAGCGTTTGCGTGCCCGCGGATATATTAATATGAAGATTTTGAATCGGGTCATCGTATCTCATATTAAACGGAACATTAACCGTAACCCCGCCGACAGAATCCACTATTCGAATAAACGCCTGTTCATTAACGCTGACATAGTAGTCGGGACGAAAGCCGAATAAATTTTGCATATCGGAGAGCATTTGCGCAACTCCGCCGACATGTCCGCGACCGCCCGCTCGACCGACCGCGTATGACGCAACGGGTTTTCTCAAATCACGCGGAACATCAATGCGCGTATCGCGCGGAATATTTATCGCATACGCCTGATTATTCTGCGTATCAAACGCGCCTACTATAATAACATCCGCATTATTGCCGCTGTCGATTGCGAAAAATAAAAATGTATAGAAAAGCGGTTTGCGTTCTCCCGTATCGGAAGTTGCGGGCGGAGTGTCGGCATCAATTAAACTTTCCGCTCGTTCGGAATCATTTTCTTCAGACTCCACATGCGTCCGAATCACCGGCGGACGCGAAAGCGCGCCAATCGCGGCATAAACTCCGCCCGCAACAGCCATTACCGCAATTACAATTCCGAACGTTATTAAAAATGAAAATAATAATTTTTCCGCAGACGAAGCATTTTTAAATTTCAATATGAAAACTCCTTTTTATATGGCGCAATGAGCGAAGCGAATGGTTCCCGCGCCACACGCGCAATGAGTGAAGCGAATGGTTCCCGTGCCACGCGATTATGACATGCAAAGGAGAATATTTCAAATAATATAAACTTAGTATATAATGGCAAAAAATAGTAGCAGAATAAAAACCACTCTGCTTAACGGGGGTCAACATATGAATAAATTTTTGAAATCGCGACTAATGCGTTCGATTGTGCCGTATTTTGTGCTTGGATTATTTTTAATCATTACGTATCGTGCAGTAATGGAAATCGAATTTTTCGCGACACATATAAATCGTTTTTGGTATGTGCTTACTCCGTTTCTTGTCGGCGGAATAATTGCGTACATTTTAAATTTACCGTGTAATTCGATTCAACGGCTTTATTTAAAAATAAACAACAGATTAATTCAAAAAAGAAGTCGCGGATTAAGCGTTCTTACATTAATCATAATAATTATTATCTTAGGTGTAATTGCGTTTAATTTAATTGTGCCGCGAATAGTTGAAAGCATAGCTACATTTGCTGCGGAAGCCGAACATTATGAAGCAACGTTCCGCGGATGGATGAGTACGGTTGAATCATGGAACTTGCCGGAATTTTTACCTGAAATTGACGAAGAAGTGGTTTTGGGATACGCGTACGATTTTTTTGCGAATCTTGATACGGACAGAATCGCTTCGAGTGTAATGGCGGGGTTCGGCTCGGCGTTTAGGGCGTTGTTCCGCGGAATTTTAATGGCAATTTCAACGATTTACATTCTTCTTGAAAAAGATAAATTGAAAGCGTATACAAAACGTTTTGTTGCAGCGGTAACTACTCAAAAAACAAATGATTCGATTATAAAATATTCGCGAAAATTGAATCACAATTTTCATATGTATATCTATGCGCAGACAATCGACGGAATTATTCTCGGCTCGATAATGACGGGATTTTTGTTCTTATTTCAATCTCCGCACGCGTTGCTTCTCGGTTTGATTCTCGGCATTGTAAATTATATTCCGTATTTCGGCTCAATTTTCGGAACGGCGTTTGCGGTTAGCATCATGGCTTTAACGCAGGGAATTCCTACCGCTGCAGTCGCTTCTATTTTTATGTTTATCATTCAGCAAACCGACGGCAATGTTATTCAGCCGAAACTTTTGGGCGGTTCGTTTTCACTCAGTCCGCTTTTGGTAATTATCAGCGTTTCGGTCGGAATGGCTTACGCGGGCGTGTTCGGAATGCTCGTCGTCGTTCCGATTGTCGCAATTTTCAAAGATGTTTTGGACGAATACATTGAACATCGCGAATATCAAAAATTAAACCCTTCACTCGACGAAGAAACATTTATGGATAGAGGTATCGGGTAAGCCACAGCGAAAGCATTACCCCCGCAAAATTTGCAAATAACGCGCCCGCTAATGTGAAGCGCGTTTTTGTTATTTTAACGCTCATAAAATAAATGCTCATCGTGTAGAAAACCGTTTCGGTGCTACTCATCATTATCGAAACAAACCGCCCGAGAAATGAATCGGGTCCGTGCAGTTCGAATAAATCCAACAGCAGCCCTGTCGATGCCGAAGAAGATACAAGCCGCATCAATGTAAGCGGAACCGCGTCCGAAGGATATCCCGCAAGGTCAGTAACCGGCGAAATTATTCCGCTCAGAATATCAAACGCGCCGCTTGCGCGAAGCATTCCGACCGCAACCATCAGCCCGACAATCGTCGGGGCGATTCCGAAAACCGTTTGAAATCCGTCCTTCGCGCCCGCAATAAAATTATCGTAAACCGCAACCTTCTTGCCAAACGCGTACATAAGAATTCCCGCGAACGTAATCGGAATTATTAAGTCAGAAAGAAAAAGAATCCATTGGCTCATATACTTTCCCCGCACTGTTTTATATAAGCTTATTCAAGAAACGGTGCGGACATTCCGGCAATTTGACTTATTAAAAGGCTTATGCCAGAATTTATTTGGTGATTAATTTTGAAAACACCCATTACGCATTGGTTTATCTTATGCCTCCAAGGTGCGATTGTCGGAATAGCCGCAATTTTACCCGGAGCAAGCGGGGGTGTTTTTTGCGTTGCGTTCGGAATTTATGAACCCATGATGGCGTTGCTTGCGCATCCGAAAAAGAACTTTCGGCGTTATTATAAAATTTTTATTCCGTTTGCAATCGGCTGGGTTGCCGGTTTTCTTTTGATTGCGCACGCAGCAGTGTTTCTTTTTGAAATATTCCCCGAAGCGTCGATGGCATTATTCGCCGGATTAATCTGCGGAACAATTCCCGCTTTGATAAAAAAAACATATGACAGCAATCCGTCACAAAATTGGTCGCCGCTTATAATATCAATGGTTGTGGTTTTTACGTTTTTGGGCTTCTTGCAGACAGAGGCAATAAATTCCGTAGCCCCAAATGCCGCGTGGTTTGTATTTTGCGGCATAATTTGGGGGTTTAGTATTGTAATTCCGGGACTGAGTTCTTCTTCCGTATTAATTTTTCTTGGCCTGTACCAACCGATGGCGGCAGGAATTGCCGGGCTTGACGCTGCGGTTCTTATCCCTATGCTGTCCGGGCTGATAATAACGGTTTTATTAACTGCAAGGCTGATTAACGCGCTTTTTGCAAAACACTACGCATTTATATCCCAACTCGTTTTGGGCATTATATTATCTTCAACGCTGATGATTCTGCCGACTGCTTTTACAAGTATTTTTTCCGTATTTTTATCGATACTTTGTTTTATCGGAGGTTATTTTGCGGCAATAAAAATGAACATTTCAAAACAATTGTGATTGGAGTAATTAATTATGAAGCTGACGCCTATTGAAATTAACAGTTGTGAATATCCGAAAGAATTTAAATCTTTTTTGTCCGGCGCAAAAATATATGACAGCAGTTGCTCACCGGAAGCAAGAGTAATTTTCATTGATAAAGACGGAGGATATTTTTTGAAATCCGCACCAAAGGGTAAGTTGGAACAGGAAGCAGTCATGACACGGTATTTCCACATTAAAGGATTATCGGCGAACGTGCTTGAATATGTATCCGAACAGCAGGATTGGCTTTTGACCGAAAAAATATACGGCGATGACGGAGTTGCGGCAAAGCATCTTGAGCAGCCCAAGAGATTATGCGATTTATTTGCAGAGCGGCTTATTATGCTCCATGAATTGGATTTTTCGGATTGCCCCGTGCAAAATCATACAACACGCTATCTTGAAAACGCGGAGCACAATATGCGCACCGAAAATTATAATAAAAGCAATTTCCCGGATAGTTTCGGCTATAAAAATGCCGAAGAAGCATGGGCAGTGGTGGAAACACACGGAAATCTTTTGCAAAACAATGCATTGTTACACGGCGATTATTGCTTGCCTAATATTATTTTAAACGACTGGAATTTAAGCGGGTTCATTGATGTCGGACACGCAGGAGCAGGTGACCGCCATGTAGATATTTTTTCGGGAATTTGGACGTTATTTTTTAATTTACAAACACACAATTTTCGCCGGCGGTTCTTAGACGCATATGGGCGCACAAAGGTTGATGAAGACATATTAAGAATCGTTGCCGCTATTGAGGTGTTTGGATGAAAAAGAACGGCTCATCGCATTTTTTCTACAGCATCCATAATTTTGCAATACGCAACCGCAAGAACCGTCGTGAGTGCCGTGATGACAATTCCGGGACCGATAATTTCCGACGGATTTACCGAGCCATATTGCATTCGATAACCGACCACGCTAATCGTAACAAGCTGCAGACTCGACATGTTTATTACCATGAACATTCGCATGGGGCGTGTTGCCGTATCCTTTTCGGGATTCTCTTTTTGCATCTCATTCATCGCGCGAAGTCCGCTTGGAGTTGCCGCCCATCCCAAACCAAGAATATTAGCGATAAAATTTGTTGCAATCGGTTCATGCGCAGGATGATTTCGCCCGAGGTCGGGGAAAAGATAGCGGAGTAGGGGACGCGCCCTCTTCGCCAATGCCTGCACAAGACCTGCTTTTTCCGCCACAGCCATCAGCCCCGCCCACATGCTCATTATTCCGAGCATCGTGATACACAGCGTAATCGCATCCCTGGCCGATTCAATCGCCGCATTTGTCAACGCCGGAATATTTCCCGTAAAAACCGCAACAATAATTGCAAGCAAAATCATTCCGCCCCATAAATTATTTAGCATATGCTTCTCCATTCTTTTTTAAAAAGCTTATTCAATAAACACCTCGGACATTCATAAAAACATTTGACAACCAACCCATAAAAACCGTATAATCGGTCTCGTTGCAAATGCTTAAAGAAATTTAATGGCAAGGAGAATGAAATATGCCCAAACCAAAACGCGGAAAACTCGCTCGCGCAATCAAAGGTTGGCGCGGAAACTGTCCCGCTTGCAGCCGCACCGGCGTAAAACTTCTATGGGAAAAAAACGACGGCGAAAAAACCCTTAAAGTATGTAAACAATGCGGTGACGTTTAAACAAACTCACCACACGCCGACATAGCTCAGTTGGTAGAGCAGCTGATTTGTAATCAGCAGGTCATCGGTTCGAGTCCGATTGTCGGCTTAGGCACAAAGCCCCTGTTTTCAGGCGAAACAGGGGCTTTTGCTATGGTGCGGTAATCATGTTAGTTGCTCATTTATGCGGTAATAGTGCGGTATTGAAATAATATGTACGGTATCGTAAAATAAAAAGCGGTCA
>JAIRVD010000255.1 GCA_031254075.1 Clostridiales bacterium | reverse complement strand
CTTCTTCTAAAAATTCCTGCGGGGGTTCTTTTTCTTCCGGCTGCGACAGTGCAGTTTGTGACGGTGATTTTAAGCTGCGTACACCGCGAATATCGTTTACGGTAAACGCGGGCGAAACCGTCATTATAACGAAACGCTCGCGTGATTTAATCGGAAGGAATTCGTTGTCTACGTCAGTGATGACGCCTTGTTGCTTCCATGCGCTGTAAAAATTATTATCTTCGCTTCCCCAAACGAACGCGCGTCTTCTGCGCTTTGTGTTATTGCTGAAACGAATGGGGTATTTTAACTGGTCGCTGATTTTCAAAACGCATTCTTTTACGGCCTTGTCGGTGGGATTTGTACAAGTGTCGGACAATAAATCCATATAATCGCGCGCGCCGCTTCCGCCGGACAGCCCGCGAACGGCATTGTAGAGATTATCTAACAGTTTTGCCAAAATTTCGGCTTTTTCGTGGTCGTCATCTTTTTCCATCGCAAGCGAAATATCGACGATAAATTTCGAAAACACCGATTGATTGGTCATATCCTTAATGGCGTTTTTAACGATTTTTTCGTCAGGGTCGCCGAGAAGCTGCAATTGAATTTCAACACCGCTGCGCTCGCGGCGTTTTGCCTCATCGGAAAGGTCTTCCGAAACATTTTTTATCAGCTTGCGCGCGTCGTCATAAAGGCGCGGCAACGAAACGAAATCTTCGCTCATTAAAAAATCTCTTATAAGCTCGGAGCCGATGCTGTTTAATTTTTTGCGCAATTGTTCTTCCATCAGCATAAAAACATCCGATATATCGGAGGGCATTCCGCTTCTCGGAGAAAGCGGCGGCATCTTTGACATATGCACCGGAACGGGTGTGCGCGAAAGCCTGTTAATTTCGGCATCATTGCCGATTACGCTTTGCAGATATTCGAGCGATTTTCCGGATTCGATAAACGCGCGAAGGAATCCTCTGCGGAATTTCGCAAATATTTCGTTTCGCTGAAAATCAAACTGCGAAAGATAATGTGTTCTCGCAAAGTCTTTCAGTCGGTTCAAAAATGCGTTTCTGTCCGCCTCCGGCATTACGCCGTAAAGTGAAACAAGCGTAACCTGCCCGCCTTCCTGCGGCAGATTTGCATACAGCGGTTCCAAGATGCTTTCAACAAATTTAAGGTCTAAATCGCGGTCTTCCTGTTCTTTTCCTACATCCATGCGGTCAAGAAGCATGTACATACAGCGCAACGTACGCATTACAACGGGGTTGGATATGAAAACCGACTGCGCGGTATAAAAATATTCTTCGGGATATTCCCTGATATAAGCGATACTGCGCCCGACACCGTTACGCGTTACATCGTTCGCATATAAAAACGCAACGAATAAAACGGTATCCAACAAGCGTTCGTCGCTTACCGAAAACCCTTTCTCATCGTTGCGCGTCATTACGCAACAGCGGCAACAATTTGCCACGCCGTTATCTGCGAGTTGCTTAATTTTGCCCGAAATTTCTCTCAGCCATTTTTCGGCGGAATCATCGTCTGTTTTTAAAACGATAAACGGCTTCCAAATGGTACGAAGGTCGCTGTCGCGGCAATACGTCTCAAGATTATCCATCGTTTTTGAAAAGTTCTCGATTTCCGCCTTGTCGGAAACAATCACCGGACAAAAATGTAATTCGTTAAGGTCGCTTAAATCCGCGCCGCTTTTCGAAACAATTTCAAGCGCCTCTTTTACTTCTGAAACAATATTTTCAGTATCATTTACCGTCAAAAAAGAAACTGTCTTCCTGTCGGTGACAATTTCCTTCGCGCGTTTTTCCAAAATATTTTTAATCGAATCACTGCACCCGATTAAAAGAAAAATCACGAGATGCGTGGTTTTCAGATAACCATCATCTGAAAACGCACGTATCTCAGAAATTTTATTAATAATCTCATCGATTTTAACCTTCATAATGAGACTCCTTTGTTAGAGAATTAAGTTGATTTACACCAAATATTTATCTCTGTAAGTCTCCATTATTGATAAAACCGACGCGTAAAATGCTTGCGTATCTTTAAGCGGCTTGCGCTTGTCGATTGCGGTGCGTTCGATTCTGCCCTTGATGTCCAGTAAAACTGCGGCATATTTTTTCGCGTTTTCTTCTACGATTTCAAGGACTTTTTTCATTTCAACGGGGTCGTTTGCAATGCGGTTAAGCATTTCTCGTCTGAGCGTTTCCATTTCGTCGCGGCGTGCGTCGGTAAGGAATTTTCTGAATTCCTTATATGTTTCGAATTCCGCAAAAGTACGCTCTTCCGTCGTATCATAAAGCATTTCCGACGTGTTCGAGCTGATTGAACGTTTAAGCACGACTTTGAAGCCTTGTTTTACAACAAGTCCGCACATTAACGCCGAAGCAAATGTACTCGGGTCGCCGAGCTCCTTTTCTTTGTCGGCGAATAACATCGCGATTTCACTTTGGCGTTTTATTTCCGCCGCAACCTTCGGCAGGCGCAACACGCTTTCGCGAACGGTGTCAACATAGGTTCCGCCGCTGGTTATGCCCATTCCTACCAATTCTCTTGAGTTTTCATCCCATAAATTGTCGCGTTCTTCTTTCAAAATATCGACTAATTCTTTCAGCGACGCGCCTTCGGGGAATTCGATATTCGCGGGGTCTGCCTTTTTCGGGTCTGCGATATGCAGGAATAATTTCGTCGGGGCGTCGGGATTATCCACGCGGATAATATTATTGTTCATGCAGAAATTAAACGCTTCACGAATCGAATCGTTGTACGACTTGACGGTAGGATTACTGTAAACCGATGGCGACCAAGACGCCTCCGGAAGTGGAGTCGGGAAATCGTCCCACCATTTGCCGTACAGATGTGTACCGTCTCTGGTAATTTTATTTTTCCTTGCGGTTTCGTAATCTTTTTCCATATCTTCCATTTTCGCGTAAGCGTAAAGCGGGAAACCCGACATTACTTTTACGAAATACAGACGTGTTTTTTCTTTACTTGTTTTAACGAAAACCTTGTCGGTTTTAATATAATTTTTCGCTGCGGTAAGAATTTCAAGGCAGTCAAACGGAACCGAAGTAAGCCCGAACTGCGCGGTAGTAGCAGTCTTAAATTGCTGACGCATACTGAACATCGGCACAGATTTGGTGATTAATGTAGGCAGTGTTCCGCGCAAATACAAGTCCAAATCGTCCGCGCCTTCCTTGCTGCGCAGAATATCTTCCATATTAATTGTAAGAAGTCCGCCGAACTGTTGGCTTATGAACTGCGAAATAAAACCGGGAACATCCGTACCCGACGATGCGTCTTCCAATGAATCCAAGTCGCAACCTGTCCAGCGTCCGAGGTTAACGGTCATATTGTCAAGGAAGCCGGTAACGGATTCGTCAAGCAATTTCTCGAAATCTCTCGTCGAACCTTTTTTTGTTTGCAAATATTTAAGCGGCCAAATAAGACGCGTATCGTCTTCGAGACGGCCTTCGCGTTCGGCTTCTCTCTCGGCGATTGACATGTATTCAAAGTTTTGGCGGAAAATATCGGGAAGCGCTTCAAGCACATCCCCTAATTTCGAAAATACTTTATCATGATAAATTTGCAGTCTGTCGCGTAATTCACGAATCGCTTCCGCGCGCTGCGGATATACATAGGTTGCGTTTTCGTTAATCGCCCATTGCTGCAATGCGGAAAGATATCCGTTAACATATGCCGCGCGATTAAGAAGCTTTCCATGCCCGGCGTTGTAAGAAGATGCGAGTTTCGCTTCAATTTCTTTCGACTGAGACATGCAGTTCGCGGCGATTCCGTCGCATTGTTCCGCCATACGTGTAAGTGTCGGAATAATGCTCCACTCATTATTGGATTTAATCAGCGCGGCAAGATAAAGCGGGCCTCTGTCGGCTTTCTTCATACTGTCGGTAATAAAATTGCGGAAGAAACCGTTTTGCGCATTCGCCCAATTCTTAACGCTCTTCGTAACGGCAATTTGGAATTCTCTCGCAATCCACTGATGCATGTCGGCGTAAGCTCGATTCGCCTTCGGACCGGAATTTTCGCCGCCCCATATTTGCCCGTATTGATAATTCGGATTGCCCTCAAGCGGAGACGCGGGACAATCACGCGTTAAGCTGTCATGAATTACTTCCTGCGGAACCAATCTCAATGCGCGCATGTCAACTTTGAATGTTTCTTCCGTCGGACGCAAATCAAGCGTCGGTTTTAAGCGATTGAAAACTTCGATTGCGAGCAGCGTGGAAATTTCTTCATAAGGAATTTCCATCTTGTGACTGCCCACCGCCAAATAAC
>JAIRVD010000160.1 GCA_031254075.1 Clostridiales bacterium | reverse complement strand
TGACGCATTTCAGTACCAACGACGAAATGGCGATGCTTTACCTGTTTTGGCGAATCGGCGAGATGTGGTTCTACCTCTTAATTTTATGCGCAATGATGCAAATTCACGATTACAGTATCGGAAAAGCCATAATTACCACCCTTTTAACCATTGTGGCGATGGGCATTATGGTTTTCATCTTCCTGATGTTTTTTGCGGTTGTAAGTGATGGTATAGCGTATTTTTACTCTCTCGCTCAAGAAGTGCTGTTCAGAGTACGCCGAGGGTAATATACGCGAACGAAATAAATTTGTGAGGTGAATGCCGTGAAAAAATTTTTATCATTTGCTGCGATTTTAATTTATCTGATTTTGATATCAGGCTGTACTACCCGAGTCAGAGAAGGCGGCGAAGTTTTAATTTATGGCTATGAAACAACTCCGCAATCCGTTGTGTCGATTGACAACGGCATTTTGCAATTGGATTTTCATACGGATACCGCCGAGATTGTTCTTACCGAATTGGGCACGGGTAATATTTGGCGTTCATATCCCGAGGGAATCGAAGAAATATCTCCCGAAGAAATCGAAGCGTTAATCGAAGCATTGGAAGAAGAAGAAAATGAAGATGACGATGAAGAATCGGAAGACGATGATATTGAAAATGATGATGAGGAAGACGACGACGAAGACGACGAAGAAACCGAAGAAGAAGCTGCAGCCGAGGCCGCGGCGAGAGAATCGGGAGTAGAGCGTTTTAACGCACAGAGTTTATTTATACTTACGTTTGAGGACAGAACAGGTGCGGAAGTGCGTTACGACGCGTTTCGTTTTGCGATTCGCGAAGGGCGTTTTGTTCATGAGGTTGTAAATGATACTACATTAGAGCTTCGTTTTACCGTGGGCGTTATTCCCGAAACATTTCAAATTCCGGATGCCATTGACAAAGAAAAACTTGACAGAATTTTAAACACTTTAGAACGCGCAAGCCAAAGACGCGTGCAAAATGTATATAACACCGTAGTTTCGCTGACTAATGTTCCGCGAGACATGAGTTTGGATGATTTGCTCATTCGTTTTCCGATGTTGGAAGACGGACGCGAAATTTATTTGAAAACCGAAAGAATGCCTTCGCACAATTATCGTACAGCCGAGTCAATTTTACAGGACGCCGGATACACAGAAGAAGATTGGCTTGAAGATATGGAATATTTCAACATATCAACAGAACTCAATCAGCCCGCGTTTAATTTAGTTATGCGTTTTGAACTTGAAGATAATAATATGAAGGTAACGGTTCCGCTTAATGAAATCACTTACGTAGACGCGTTTATGCCGACACAGCTTACGATTCTGCCGTATTTCGGCGCGGGGCATCCGACGGACGACGGATATTTGTTTGTACCCGACGGTTCGGGCGCAATAATGTATTTCGATTCCGACCGAAATACCTCGGAGTTGTATTTCAATCGTATGTACGGCTGGGACGAGGCAATTGTCCGCGAGTCCGTTTTGCATGACAATCGTGCGGCTTATCCTGTTTACGGCGTTTACAGAAACGGCACGACCTTTGCCGCAATCATAGAAGAAGGTTCGTCATATGCTTCAATTCGCGCACAGGTTGCGGGTATGGGTGGTTCGGCTTACAGCCGGGTGCATCCGGTGTTCCGTTTGCTTCACGGTGCGCCGCTTGACGTTCGCGGACGTTCGAACAACCAATTATTCATGCACGAATGGGAGCTTCCGAATGAAAATATTGTAATTCGTTATACCGTCGCCAAGGGTGACGGATACGTCGGAATGGCTCATGCATACAGAGATTATTTGCAGGAAAAATATCCGTGGCTTAACGAACGAAGAGACGAACCCGTTTACGCAATGGTTGAATTTTTGGGCGCGGCACTTACACCGCAACATGTTTTGGGCTTCCCGGTAGACCGTCCGTTCCCGTTTACGTCGTATGACGGTGTCGCCGAAAACATGCAAGTTTTGCATGATTACGGCTGGCGGAATCTTTTCGTTCAAATGCGCGGCGCACATAATAAATCCATCGACCATGTTATTCCGCAAAATCTTGAATTGATTTCGCAGCTCGGCGGAAGACGCGGTTTTAATAATATGACACAGACCGCCGAACGATTGGGTTACGATTTTTATCTTGAAGGCGACTTTATGTTTATGAGAGGCGATAAATCGTTTGACGGATTCTCTCCGATGCGAGACGCCGCACGCCAAGCAAACAGAGAACGCGTTGCGCACGCGGGATACAGCATCGTTTATTTCGGAGCGGTCGGAACGGGCGCGATTATGGCAGACCCGATTATTCTCGCGCGTCCGGAATACACAATTAATCTCGCGGAAAATTTTGTGAACGAAGCCGCGTCGGCAGGCGTAAATAATATGTCGTTTCGAAGCATGGCAAGCGCGCTGGCGGGCGACTTTAACGAAGACAGGCATGTAACGCGCGAAGCCGCAATGAATATGCGCGTGGATTTGCTTTCGCGTTTGCGCGATAACGGAACGGGTATTTGGCTTAATTACGGCTTTGTATACGGCGTTCCTTACGCCGACGTGATTACGGGAATGCCGCTCACCGACCAAAACTTCGCGATAACCGACGTTAATGTTCCGTTTTATCAAATCGCGTTGCACGGATTGGTTCCGT
>JAIRVD010000159.1 GCA_031254075.1 Clostridiales bacterium | reverse complement strand
GGCGGAAGGTTATATCGCCGCTTTTGAAAATTTAGGGCATGTAAGCGGATACCCCGACGGCATGTTTCATCCCGACAAGTTATTAACGAACGCCGAATTTGTAACGATAATTAACAACATAGTCACCGTAACTAATGATAATACCATAGACAATATTTATGTTTTGAACCGCGGACGGGGTAATATATCCGACCATTGGGCATATTCGGATATTCTTTTGGCGATATTCTATGACGACTCCGAGCATTACCGCGCGGGAGTTGAATACGAACAACGATACGGCGACCAAACAGGGATACCGTCACCAAGCATCAACAATATCACAACAGAAGTTATTGATGCCGAACGCCGAATTTATCGCCTGACAATCACCGATGACGATTTTATCTGCGGAGGAACACCCTTCTTCTGGTGGTACACGTTTGACGGCGGTACTTTCAGCGATATTTCCCGTGACAACCGAAGCGTAACCGTATCCCCGCGATTAACGCCGCCGTTTATAAACAATGATGCAATTACGATAACGGTAGGCGTTGGTGACGGTTTAGGCAGAATTGCCACGAGGCGGTTAACCCTACAGAAATTTTAAACCTTGGGGACTCCGTCCCCAAACCCCTGCAAGCCTTTGAAAAGGCTTGACCCAAACTTTAAATTTAAAAAATGCCGCGCAAGTGCGCGGCTTTTTTTAGGGTTTTTTTTAACAAACTTTTTCCCAAAATGTTTGCGGGGTTGGGGGCGAAGCCCCGAGGTCTTATCTTTATTATAAAAAAACTATTGTTCCATTTGTCTCCCAAGAAAATTAGCGGCATTTACAGCGAGTTTGCTTTCAACTTCTCCCATTTTTTTATCGGGTGAGAGCAGGACGACGGCACCGAGAACGTCGCCTTCGGCGATGATGGGGGCGATGTATTCGTTGGAGTAGGTGGACGGGTCGTCTTCGTCGAGGATTGGAACGAAGGAAGCGTCGGTGCGTGTTGCGGAGAGTGCGCTGCGTTGATTGATGGTGCGTTCGAGTGCGTTGGAGATGTTTTTATCCAAAAATTCTTTTTTCGCGCCGCCCGAAACGGCGATGATTTGGTCTTTATCGACAATGCATGTAATATGACCGGATGTTTGCGATAAGGTTTCGGCGTATTCTTTGGCGAAGGTGCCGAGTTCGCCGATGGGTGAGTATTTCTTTAGGATGATTTCGCCCTCTCGGTCGGTGAAAATTTCCAAAGGGTCACCCTCTCTTATTCTTAAAGTTCTGCGAATTTCTTTCGGAATAACAACTCTTCCGAGGTCATCAATTCGTCTGACGATACCTGTAGCTTTCAAATTTATTCCTCCTTGTTTTATATTCGAAAATAGTACATATTTGGACTTTTCATATTATCTGTAAATTAAACAGAAAATATACAAAAAAGGAAGACTGTTAAATCAGCCTTCCCCCCATAGATTTTATTGACGAAATTACACAGCGTTTGCGATTTCTACCAGTTTGGAGAACGCAGTGCTGTCGTTAACTGCCATTTCTGCCAGAATTTTGCGATTTATATCCACGCCGGCTTTTTTTAAGCCGCTCATAAATTTGCTGTAGCTTAAACCGTGTTCGCGTGTCGCGGCGTTTATGCGAGTAATCCACAAACGGCGATATTCGCGCTTGGTTTGCTTGCGTCCGGCGAACGCTGCCGCCATTGCTTTCATTACTGCTTGTTTTGCCGCACGATATTGTTTGCTTCGCGCACCGAAATATCCGCTTGCGAGTTTTAATGTCTTTTTATGTCTTTTACGCGCGTTAATCGCGCCTTTTACTCTTGCCATATTAAAAACCTCCTAAAATTTCTTGCAAAATGCATTACGCATAAGGCAACATCGCGCGTACTGCTGCTTCATTGGTTTTGTCAACCATGCCCATCTTGCGCAAACCCATTTTACGCTTAGGCGATTTCTTTGTTAAAATGTGTGTTTTGTTGGCTTTCGGGTGCTTAAATTTCCCTGTACCCGTAACTTTAAACCGCTTTGCCGCGGCTTTTTTTGTTTTAATTTTCGGCATTTATTTTCAACTCCTTATTTTCGGCTTTTTCCGTCAGATGCGGCTTCGGCGACATAAACATCGCCATTGTCCGCGCCTCCATTTTTGGCGGCTTTTCGACATTCCCGTATTCGGAAAGCTTTTGCGCAAGGTCATTTAAAATAACATGTGCAATTTCCGTTCGCCCAAGCTCACGCCCGCGAAAACGGATTGTAATTTTTACCTTGTCTCCGCCTTTTAAAAATTCCGTTGCTTTTTTCACCTTCACGTTAATATCATGCGTGTCGATATTCGGCGACAACCGAATTTCTTTAATATCAATTGTACGTTGCTTTTTTCTTGCCTCTTTTTCTTTTTTCGATTGCTCAAACCGAAATTTGCTGTAATCCATTATCTTACAAACGGGCGGTTTGGCAGTCGGTGAAATTTTTACCAAGTCCAAACGCTTTTCATCTGCAATTCTTTGCGCATCGCGGCCGGCAACAATGCCAAGCTGCGCGCCGTCCGTATCAATGAGACGTACTTCGCGGTCTCTGATTTGCTCGTTAATCATTAATTCGGTGATAC
>JAIRVD010000110.1 GCA_031254075.1 Clostridiales bacterium | reverse complement strand
CTTCATAAAATTTTTCATGCTGCGGTTTTCCGAAAATTATTCCGCTTAGTTTTTTTGTGATACCTTGCGCCGTCATTCCGCGCAAAATATATTTTACATCGTTCGGCGCGGGGCATTCTTCGGATGTTTCAATAAAAAGAATTTTGTTTTCCCATTCATCAGGTGACGGCCAAATTTTAGTTCCGACAATCATAGGAAAAACATCAATGCAGCCGCCCATAAGTAGCCCATGTGCAACTCCCCTGCCCTGCAATAATTCAAAACCCTTTTCGTCATTTTGCATTTTGCGCGCGATTGTATTATTTTCGGGGTTTGACCATGTCAGCCATTCGGAAGTCCATGAAGGGCTTGGTTCGATTGCAAGTCTCGGTGCGGGATTGAAAAGAATGTTTTCAATGTAATGCGTTGTGTACTCGTGCATTACAATATTTTCCGCAAATTCCATTAAAATACACGGACCGTAGAATGAGACAAGCCCCGCTTTGTACATCATAAAATGGTTTACGGTTGTATCGGAATATCCCATAAAAATTTTCGGATTATTTTTTATTACATTGAAATCAATATATTCAAGCAGGCGAATCGTATCGTCGCCGCCAATCATGCAAATAATCGCTTTTATGGAATTATTTTTAAACGCATCCATTAAATCGGCGGCGCGTGCTTGCGGGTTTTCGTCCAAATATTTTATGCCACTCAACGCGTTCGGCATTGTAATTACATTTAAACCGAACTCTTCCAAGCGCGTTTTGCCGATTTCATATCTGTGAATAAATTCCGTATCGCCGCCCATTCCCGATGAAAGCGAAACTATAGCGACTTTATCGTTTTTTACTAATCTTTTAGGCTTAATCATTTCATCACCCTTTTTTATGTAAAAAGAAGCCCCTCTGTTTTGGCAACCATAGGTTGCCCGACAGAAGGGCGACGGATTCACTGTGCTTGTTTCGGAACTGTCAATTCAAACGTACTATATGTTACTTTGGCGTGGAATGACAGATTCGCCCAAACCAAAGACTAGATGCGAACCACGTTGGCGGCCTGCGGGCCTTTTGCGCCTTGCACAACTTCAAACTGAACTTCTTGACCTTCTTCGAGTGTTTTGAAGCCGTCTGTTTGGATTGCGGAGAAATGTACGAATACATCGTCTTCGCCTTGGATAGAGATAAACCCGTATCCCTTTTCTGCGTTGAACCACTTGACTGTGCCTGTTTTCATGAAGCAAATCCTCCTACCCGGTCTGCGCCGGATGCAAAAATATTGTGCCGTCCAAGCGGACGAGTGACTCCGCGAACGATATCATAGATGGAATGTTCTGTCAAATAAATTTTCGTACAAAAACAAATATAACGCGTTGTGTGAAACGTTTTTTAACAAACGCACACTGTGAACAACATATGCAGTGTTTTCGTTCGATGGTATTTTGCGCGTATGGAAGATTCTGCCTTGGTATGTTAGAATGATTTCAAGGTGATATATAGTATGATAAGGGGGATTTACATGAAACGTTTTTCGATTATATTTATTTTATTCACGATTGTATTTTCATTCGAAGCAGCCATTGCAGATGATGAACCGATTGATGATTACAACACAAGTTACAATTTAAATTTAATACATATTGACGAAAACAGAATGGATATCTTTATGCGCGAAGGCTATATTCACAACCAAGCGGCATATCCGCAGGGTGAGTTCCGTATCGGAGCGACGGGTACAGGACGCGCAAACGGCTGCGGTCCGTTTTCGATTTACAATGTACTGCTTTACCTGCGGCGTGATGAATATGAATTTCACAGAAACCCGCCGGGAACGGAAAAATCCGCAAAATATCATTTAAGAGAGCTTAGAAATATCGTAGAATGCCCCGCGGGAATTATTCGCGAATTAGACAGAACCAATTCGTTTAACCGCGGCGGCGAGTACGGAACAAATCCGCAGGGGGTTTATGACTATCTGCGAAACCATAACTACCTGCGCGAAAATGGATATACAACAAGCATTACATACCTTCCGAACAGATTGGATTTTAGAATTCATGATTCGGAAGCAGCCATACTTTTATACATCGGAAATTTAAATCCCGAAGATATAAGCAGTTCGTATGTTCATTATGTAATGGTACACTGCAATGATTCCGAAATCGGTGACGATATCGAACTGCACAACTTTTTTATTTACAACTACGAAAATAATGAAGCTCCCGATTCCGTGTATTCGATTGACAACTTCGTTGCCGAAAGGGGCTACACGCCCGTCGCACTTATTACGATTACAGAAAATGTTTTCTGATTTCTGTATTTTTCTTGTCTAAAAGCACGAAATCAATGTACAACAACAAGTACAATGTTTTGTTCAAGAAGAGATTTTATTTCAGCGTATCATATCGAATAGCAAATATAATATCAACAAAAAAAGCTGCCTCACGTGAGACAGCTTTTTTGTTGTTGTGTCGAATTTAATTAATGATGGTAATGGTTCTTGTAGCGTCGTTCCAATCAACGAATGCGCCGAGAGCTTCCGCGATATAGCGAACGGGAACCATGGTGCGACCGTCGATGATTTGAGCGGGAACGTCCATGCCGGGTGCCGTTTGACCGATTGTTAAGGAAACGGTTTGACCGTCAAGGGTGATTGTA
>JAIRVD010000097.1 GCA_031254075.1 Clostridiales bacterium | reverse complement strand
GGCAGTCAAATTCTGCCCGGGCGTCGCGGCGGAATGCCGTATATGGCACTCGAATATGTAATTCGGCAAAACGGACTCGTTCCCGACGAAGACCTCGAATTCGACAACTCCGTTCAATTCGCCGCAATGGTCGGCGCATTCTTAGGCGGAACAGCCGACTTCGTCACCGCCTTCGAACCCGTCGCTTCCACCGTCGAACTCGAGGGCAGAGGATTTGTCATCGCCTCAGTCGGCGAGGCTTCGGGCGAAATCCCGTACACCGCCTACTATTCCCTTAACAGCTATATCGCCGCCAATCCCGACACCATTCAAGGCTTCGCAAACGCAATCGCTCGCGGTCAACAATGGGTGCAGGAAAACCCGCCCGAATTCATCGCACAAACAATCGCCCCATTCTTCCCTGACGCCGACCCGGAAATTCTCACAAGCGCAATCGCCCGCTATAAAGAATTCGATGCATACTGCTCCACCCCCATCATGACCGAAGACTCCTTCAACCGTCTTCAAACCGTAATGGAATCTGCCGGCGAACTGACACAACGCGCTCCGTATGACAGACTGGTGAATAATACTTTTGCGGAGAGGGCTGTGGGGAATCGGTAGGAATTATTTCCAAATATCGAAATCAAGTATGTTTGAGTTTATCCGTAAATTAAATTTATCGGCAGTAAGACTGCGCGACCACGTACGGAAGCGAACAATAATTTCCCGTATCAGCTTTGCGCTTATGCGCAATCGCCGTACCGATTCGTCTAACTTAATACACGTCAGTCTGACTCTCACACACGCACTGCATCGGCTGTATGTGATTGCCGCTAAGTGAGTTATACCGGAACGCGAAAACATCTGCCTCTTCTGTCGCCGAAAACGCTTTGAAACATTCGCGATTTTCGGCTCGTCGTCGGCAAATGTTTTCTGCGTTCGGTATAACACAAAAGCATATCAACATAAAAAAACACGAACAAGTTTTTTGCTCTTTTCGTGTTTTTTTGTATTGAAGAATTCAGAGTGGTCATTTCATCAACGGAGAAGATAAATATCAGGAAAACAGCGGCGCGTTGCGGTTTTCTTACTACGTCCTAAAAAACTGTATCAACTGCCTCAGTGTCTCTGCCTGCGAATTAAGTTCTTCGGCGGCGGCGGCGGATTCTTCTGAGGTGGCTTGGTTATTTTGAACCACTTCGTTGATTTGATTGATGCCGCTGCTGATTAGTGAGATATCTTCTTTTTGTTGTGCGGAGGATTGGTAGATTTTACTTATTACTTCGGAGATATCCATGATGTTTGAAACGATTTTAGAGAGGGATGCGGCGGTTTCGCTTGCGCGGGATGAGCCGCTGCTTACGCGTACTATGGTTTCTTGGATTAGGGCGCCGGTTTCTCTTGCGGCGTCGTTGCTTCGTACGGCAAGGTTGCGAACTTCTTCGGCTACTACGGCGAAGCCCTTTCCGTGTTCGCCCGCTCGTGCGGCTTCGACGGCGGCGTTGAGGGCAAGCAGGTTTGTTTGGAAAGCGATGTCTTCGATGGTCTTTATTATGTTGGAAATTCGTTTAGATGAATCGTTTATTTCATCCATGGAGATTAGGAGTTGGTTCATTTCCTTGGAGCCCTCTTCGGCGTTATGCTTGGAGGTGTCCGCGAGTCCGGAGGCTTGGCTTGCGTTTTCGGCGTTTTCGGCAGAGCCGTCTGAGATTTTCGTTGTGATTTCCGAAAGCTCTTGTAACGAAGATGCCTGTTGTGCCGCGCCCTGCGCAAGCTGTGACGAGCTGTCGGAAATTCGTTCCGCGCCGATGGAAACTTGGTTTGACGCGGCGGAAATTTCGCCGATGGTTTTGTTCATTTCGTTAACGATGCCGTTGATTGAGTCTTTGATTGTGGCGAACTGCCCAATGTAATTGCGTGTAATCCCGGTGCGCAAATTGCCGCTCGCGAGTTTGCCGAGCACATCGTTAATTTCATTTATATAGGAAGAAATTGCTTCGACGGTCAAGTTAAGTGCGTCTTTGATTATGAGGAATTCGCCCTTGAATGCACCTTCGACACGTTCGTTGAAGTCGCCCTGCTCCATCGACTTAATAACATCAATGGATGCCGAAAGCGGCTCGTGGATTTTTTGCAGAATTTCGTTAAGCCCCTCGATAAGCTGCACCCAGTTGCCTTTGTAACGATACGGGTCGAGCTTGTAGCTTGTGTTTCCGTTCGACGCGTGCAGAATAATTTTTTCGATTGCCTGCGCCAAGCTTTTTATAATATTGCGCAGTTCTTCAATTGTGACGTTAAGTGCGGCTTCCTCGCCGGAGAATTGACGCACCGTTGCGTTGAAATTTCCGTTAACGATTTCAACGATACAATTCATCGCTTCCGCTTTAACGGAATCGCTGTGGTCGAGCATTTTGTTTATCGCGGTCGTAACTTCGACATATGTTCCCTTGAAATCGCCGACATAAAGCCGTGCACCCGAATATCCCTGCTCGTGCTTTTCAGATACATCTTCCATGCTCTGAATCAGATTGCGGAAGGTTTGCGTAAGCTCACGGAAATTCGAGCCTAAAACGCCGATTTCATCGTTTGTTGCCTGCGGCAGATTAAAATTAAAATTGCCGACAGCCATATCATGCGACGCCGCGGTAATTGCATCGAGTGGTTTTAATTTTTTTGAAACAACTCTGCTTACCAACAGCGGCAGAATAATTGCGGCGAGAAAAAGCGCGGCGCCGAGCGCGTAAAGAATCGTATACGGAATAGAATATATTTCATTCCACGGAATGACGAGCGAAACAAAATACACATCGTCTACATGCCTGAAATTTACGGGCATGGTGTATGCGTAGCTGCTCGCGCCGGTTATTTTTGATTTAACGTTATTGCCGTCATTTCCGTCGAACATCGGCTCGTTCGGCGAAGACGCAAGCCGCATATCTACATCGCGGTCGCTGACGTTCCGCATCCAATATTCCGGAAGCGGTGAATAGAGAATTTTTCCGTCGCCCGTTGTTATCATTGCGTATGAGGTGTCGTAAATTCCCAAATTCGAAAACAACTCGTACAATCCGTCCAGAAGAATATCCGCATACACTACGCCGAGTACGGCACCGCTTTCGGGACAAACAATCGGCGCGGCTATGGCTACCATTTGATGCGTTCTGCCGTCCAAAATGTCGGTATGCGGTTCAAGCAAGATAATTCTGCCGCTTCGCATTACATCAGAGTAAAATGATTCGTTGTATGCCTCCGCGTCAGCGGGAAGCTCTCTTGCCGTACCGTTGGAATTCCTCAGCATGTAACCGGAAAAACGTTCGTTGTCAAATGTATTCGCTTCAAACATAAAACCCATTCCGTTTACGCTCGGGCTTCCGGCGACTATTTCTGCGAAATGCGCCGAAAAAGTATCGCGGCTCATATTACCGTGAACGGCAAGCGCGCCCGCATTCAATGCCGCAACGCGCGCTATATCCGACGGCGAATCTATAAACTCTGAAACCTTCAACTGAAACCGCTGAACATTGCGCGTAATTACAACCTCGCCCATGTACCCGCCGATTGCGGTAATTACAAAATA
>JAIRVD010000061.1 GCA_031254075.1 Clostridiales bacterium | reverse complement strand
TTTAGTGTTACCGATTGCATTGAATCCAGTACAAGAATTTTTTGGCTTTGGCACGCGGTGTTGTTAATAACCGTTCGCGCAAACGACTGGTCAGAGCTTTCCGTTACCATCACTGCGCTCAAACCGAGTTGATTGATTCTGTCCGCAAGCGAAATTATTGTAGAAAAACCCGCTTGTGTTTCGGCAGAACAACCGGTAAACGCCGCGTAATATTCCAAACCGCAGTCATCCGCCAAATGCCGAAACGGAAATCTGTCGGCGAAAACCAGCGTTTCAATGTTCGCCTCGCTGACAACGCTTTGATATTGGAATTCTAATGCGTGCAACTCCGCAGTGTACATTTCCAAATTTGATAAATATTTTTGCGAATTATCGGGGTCGATTTCGGAAAAAATTTCCGCAAGAGCGGCGCAAATAACCCGCGCGTTTCGCAGCGAAAGCCATATATGCTCATCCTGCCCATGGTCTTCTTCGCATGTTTCACCGTGTTCATGATTACTTTTGATGCCGAGTATTTCCATTAAATTGACCGCGATAATTTCTTCATTCACCGTTTGCGCAAGCACAGCTTCAACCCATCCGTCCGAACCCCCGCCTACATAAATAAAAACATCTGCCGACGAAATCGCCGCAACATCCCGTACCGACGGACTGTAACTATGCAAATCAAGTCCATCCATAAGAAGCGTCAACTCGAAATTTTCATTCCCTTCACCAATAATCTCCCGCACCCAATCGTATTGCGGAAAAATTGTACACACGATATTGATTTTATCGCTCTGCTTGCGCGTGCCGCTTGAACAACCGGAAAAAAGAATTAACAACAAAAGACAAAAAAATAAATTTCGTTTCATTTAAATAACATCCCTTCATTTCCTTAATCCTCGCCATTTTTCTATCTCGTTATCCAAAAAAAAGAAGACCCCGGAGTATCCTCCGAGGTCTTCTTTCTGCCAAAATTACCAACGTCTGCCGAAATTGTAACCACGTCTGTACGGCGTCGGCAGGGGCATGGGCATCATGCCGCAGCAGTAATTGCATGTTCCGCAGGTGCAATCGGGTTTGCAGTAATTTGGTTCGTGCGGGCAGTAGTCGTTGTGTTTTACTATCTCGCGTTCTCTTACAACATCTCGTGTGCTGTACTCGTGTTCGTGGATTACGTCATACTCGTTAATGGTATCGTGATGATACTTAACGATGTGTTGATGCTTGACTACACGCTGTGAACCCGGGCAATTGAATACCTGTTTGATTACATGTTCATGCCCGCATTTTTCGCAGCCGTTTGTGCAAGTGCAATGCATAAAAATCCTCCCTTGCGAAATAAATGTTTTTTTTTGCGATTATTGCTTCGCAACAACGCGTGGTACATGTTATATACTATTCCCAAGGTAGTTTTTGGTTCATGCCTATTTTTTTTGCGAAAAAGATGTTACAATTTTAAAATAAAATAGAAATACCCAAGGGGGCTACATAATGAAAAAATTTGTGTCTGTTTCATTGGCGGTTATTTTGATTTTTTCCGTGCATGTTTACGCGGGCGAAGTAATATATATTCCGTGGACGTTTGAGGTATATGACGAGACGGATTTTAATTCGCGCATGTTCGCGCGGCTTGACGCGCGAAGCGTTGTGGCTTTGGAACAGATGGGTGACTGGGCGCTGATAGAAACCGCCGCCGGATGGGGTTGGGTAAACATGCGGCATACGCCCGACGTAAGCAGAATGGATAGTTTTTTCACGCCGCTCGGGCGTAATATTTCCGTTTTTTATATGAATATCGAAACGGGATATACATATATTCACAATCCAGACAGGGTTTATTTTGCCGCGAGTATATCAAAATCAAATCACGCGCTGTATGCGTACATGCTTGCGGAACGCGGTATTACGGATATTCACGCTGTTCACACATACACGATTGACGATTTCTGGGGCGGCACGGGAAGAATGCGTTTCGACGCGTCATACGGCGACCAATTCACTACGCGTGAGCTTTTGGGGCTTTCGATTCGCGAATCCGATAACGCGGCGTATCGTATGCTTGTCAGACTGTTTCAAAATAACGGATTTTCATACCGCGATTTTGTAAGCGAAATCGGCGCGGATACAGCAATGATTCGCGACGTAATCGCGCAGAACACCAATGCACGCGACGCGGGACTTTTTATGTACTCAATTTACAATTATATAGAATCAAACAGCCGCTTCGGTCATTATCTAAAGGAAGACCTGCTTAACACCGCGCAAACCTCTCACCCGCATTTCACACGCTGGGAAGGCTCGAACGGCGTCGGAGGCGAAGTTAACATCAGCATGGTTCAATCCGACTACCCGTTCGCGCGGAAATATGGGTGGGCGCAAAACGCATTCCACGAAGCCGGAATCGTCTATGCGCCGTCGCCGTATATCATAGTAATCCTCTCAAACATGGAGCGCGGCGCACACGACACCTTCGAAGAAATCGGCTGGTTTCTGCAAGACTTCAACCACCGAACCTTCGTCTCTCCCACCGCCCTAAACGCGCCAATCCAAGGCCCAGAACCGTTCGACGGGCAAACGAATTTCTCCGTTGAAGACGGTTTCAGACTTACAATTCCCGTAGATTTTTATTGACCGTAATAAGAATTCGCACCGTGTTTTCTGAAATAATGCTTGTCGAGAAGTTCTTGCTGAATCGGAACGATTCTCGCGTTTGGTTGGAATTGCAGGTTGTGCCAAGCCATGAAAGCAACTTCTTCCAACACAACGGCATTATACGCGGCATCATATGCGTCCTTCCCCCATGTAAACGGACCGTGACTTGCCACAAGCACGGCGGGAATTTCATCGGGTGCGTTGCATGTTTCGGTGATTAGTTTTCCTGTTTCGAGTTCGTAATCGCCTTTGATTTCCGTCTCGCTTAAAAGCCTCGTGCATGGAATTGCTCCGTGGAAATAATCTGCGTGCGTTGTTCCGAGCGCGGGGATTTCTTTTTTTGCCTGCGAAAAAATCGTCGCCCACCGACTGTGCGTATGAACAACCCCGCCGATATTCGGAAAACGCCGATACAATTCCAAATGTGTAGGCGTGTCGGATGACGGGTTCATCTTTCCCTCGATTTTTTTCCCGGTGAACAAATCAACTAAAACCAAGTCCGACGGCTGTAATTTTTCATACTCAACGCCGCTCGGTTTTATCACAACAATATTTTTCTCACGGCAAATGCCGCTCGCGTTTCCCCATGTAAATGTCACAAGATTGTGACGCGGCAACATCATGTTTGCTTCGTAGACTTGTTTTTTTAATTCATTCATGCTGCCGGTACCAGTTCTGTTTCCGTTTCCAATCCGAGCATTTCAATATAGTAATCAATAATGCTTTGGATTTCCGGGTCGGGAACTACATTTTCCACCGATAACAGAATGCCGTGAAATTCATATAAAACCCAAACGCCGTCAATTTCGGCGAAATATAAATCCAGCCGTCCCAAGAAATGATTATCTTCACCGCCGGCTTGCACAACGGGAATCGGCCATTCCGCATCGTCGATAACATAGGGTGTTCTGAGGACCCTGTGGTCATCGCCGCCTATTAC
>JAIRVD010000047.1 GCA_031254075.1 Clostridiales bacterium | reverse complement strand
GCGTTTGTACAGCGTTCGCGTTACGCTTACGCATCCTATTGAATATAACCGTGCCGTCGAAGCGGCGTATTCCGTAAATCACATCACGCTCGCCGAAGGAATTTTAGAAATGCCCGTTTCGCTTTCGAATCGTCACCTTGAAGAAGGCGCGGTCATCACGGGCATTCATCCCGAGTCGGTGCTTTATCGAATTTTCGATACAACGCAAAAAACAAGCCACGCGCCGCCGACCGAGGGATTAATCATCACAAACGGTTTAGCGGATTCGTTAAACGCGGTTGCGGGCGACATTCTCTATCTCGATTCGCCGCTACTTAACGACGCAATCGAAATTCCCGTTCTGCGCGTAATCGAACAAAGCATGGGCAGCGGCGCGTACATGGAAATCTCCGCCCTGTCGGATTTATTTAATTCACCCGCAATCGCATCCGCGATAATCCTGAACACAAACAATCTCCCCTATATAATGGACTATTTCAAAGAAAGTCAATTCACCGCGTCAATCGAAGACAAAGACACAACCCTGCAAAAATATTTCGATATGATGGACCCGTACATGGGCATCTTTTTCATGCTAAACCTAATGGGCGTCGCCGTTGCGTTCGCGATAATTTACAACACCGCGACCATCTCCCTCTCCGAACGACGACGCGAATACGCTACCCTTCGCGTCGTCGGTCTCACCACCGACGAAGTCTGCGAAATTATGCGCTTCGAATACTGGGTTCTCGCCGCAGTCGGAATGCTCGCGGGCGTACCGTTCGCCTCGGGCTTGATGTCGTCAATGAATCTGCTCATCGACACAAGCATGTTCTCGATGCCGTCGATTCTTCCGCCCGTCGCGTACATCACAGGCATAGTAGGATGCTCCGTAGCGGTTATGATTTCCAATTGGTCGGCGAAGAAAAAAATCGCGCAGTTTGATATGGTTGAAGTATTGAAAGAATTCTAACTGGGAGGTTTTATATATGAAAAAAACAATTAAGTACGGAATTATTGCGGCAATCGTGCTTGTTAGCATCATCGGAACTGTGGTTTACATGATGCAACCTGTTTCGGTAAGGATGACGGAGGTTCGGCTTGTGACGGCGGAGCTGAGTTTTACCGAGCAGGGCGTTGTGAAGGCGCAGAATACAGTGATGGTTTTTCCGGCGACGAACGGGCAGTTACAGCAACTGCATGTGAGCGAGGGTCAGCGCGTCAGCGCGGGCGACGCGCTTGTGAGCGTTGACACAACGGCACTTGAGTTGTCGCTTTTGCAAGTGGAGAGCGGCATTCGCGGGCTTGAAGCGCAGCTTGCGAATATAGATGTCGAAAACGCGAATTATCGGCGCACATTGGAAACCACGCGAACAAGTTTGCAGGGTGAATTGCAATCCGTAAATGCGCAAGCGGCGGAAACAAATCAAACGATTGCGGGGCATCAGGATTCGATTGCGGAACAGCTTCGTTTGCAACAAATATTAATTGACCAACATACTCGTCAAATTGAATTGGCGAATGAAAATTATCAACGCGTTTCGATTTTATTTAATGCAGGAGTAGTTGCGCGGGTGGAATATGATGCCGCGCGCGACGCCGTGACAGCGGCGGAGGCACAGCTTGAAGCCGCGAACGCGCAGATGGCGGTAATTGCCGCCGGAAATATTCAAAACACCGCGGAATCATTTGAAGGAATTCGCGCATCGCTTGTTGCGCAGATTAACGGAATAACACAACAGCTTGCGACCGATACGACTTCTGCCGCAAAGGCGCAGCTTGAGGCATTAATTGCGGTTGAGCAGGCGAATATCGCGCGGCTTGAGCATGAATTGCAAAACGCGGTAGTGACCGCTCCGCTTGACGGAATTGTCACAACGCTTTTTGCGCAAAACACAAATTTGATTACAAGCGCGGCGCCGATTGCGGAAATCACCGTGCCGGGAAATAATTACATCGAAGCATTTGTTTCCACGCAAGACGCAAGCAGCATTAACACAGGCGACACGGTGAGAATTACTTTGCGCCGGCGCGCGGGTGATATTTCGTTCAGCGGAACGGTAACGGAAATCGGCGACACCGCAGTAGTTCATTTCACCGCGCTCGGCGTTGAAGAACGCAAAGTAAATATTCGGGTTTCGCCTGACACGCCCGAAAACGTAAACCTCGGAATCGGCTTCGGCGTTGACGTTACGTTCTATGTTTACCGTTCGGAAAATCAAATTACCGTTCCGCGCACCGCAATCTTCCGCGATAACGGTTCCGATTACGTTTGGGTGGTTGGCGGAAGCTCGGGTTCGGCTGAACCCCGCGCTGTTTCCGCCGGAATGGAGTTGCGCACTGAAATAATTATTCTCAGCGGATTATCACAGGGCGAATATGTAATCAATGACGCAAACAACAGTTCACTAAGCAACGGCACACGCGTTATTGCGGAATAAATTCGAAACATCTGAAGGGCGCGAAATATCGCGCCTTTTTGTTTTATAATTTGCCGTTATCACACATAAATTGACATAGGATAAGGTAAGCGGATACAATTCTTACACTTAATACAAATACTTGACGGACGGTGAAATGAAATGACAGCACATGAATGGTTGAAGCTTGCGGTGGAAAAAAATGCTTCGGATATTTTTATCGGCGCGGGGCGTTGTGTTTCGTTTAAAATTAACGGGGTGGTTACAAAGATAGGCGATTCTGCGGTCAGCGTAACGGAAGCTGCGGATTTGGTAAGTGAGCTGTATACTCTTGCAGAGCGTCCCATTGAACAATTTAAGCAAGACTGCGATGATGATTTTTCCGTTACTATTTCGAAGTTGGCGCGTTTTAGAGTTTCTGCATACAATCAAAGGGGCACTCATGCGGCGGTCATTCGCATAGTGCTTTTCGAATTGCCGAATTATTCTGATTTACAGATTCCCGACGAGGTTATGAAAATCGCTGATGAAAAAAACGGTCTTGTTTTGGTCACGGGACAATCGGGAAGCGGAAAATCAACCACACTTGCCTGTATAATCGACGCGATTAACAAGCAAAGGACCGGGCATATTATTACGCTGGAAGACCCCATTGAATATCTGCACCGTGACAATATGTGCCTTATAAGCCAGCGCGAGATTCCGACCGATTCGAAGTCGTACATAACCGCGCTTCGCGCGTGTTTGCGTCAAACTCCCGACATTGTGCTTTTAGGTGAAATGCGCGACCAAGAAACAATAAGA
>JAIRVD010000316.1 GCA_031254075.1 Clostridiales bacterium | reverse complement strand
TATTATGTTTGGGTGAACTGCGATGTCCGCGATTTCAAGCATCGGGATGTCGAGCTCGCTGTCGCCTGCGGAAATTATTTTTTCTGCCCCGAGACGTTTTTTCAGGCGGGTGACGGCGATTCCTTTGTTCAGCCAACGCGGCAGAATGTAGATTTTATTGAAAACGGCATACAATCCGAAATCGTGTTGATTAACAAAACCCTCAATGTGCGCGACGGCGGCTTGAGGGTTTTTGGATTTTGCGAAAATAAAATATTCATCTACATAACGAATATCGTAAATTAATCCGTTTTGCGAAATTTTCGGAAGCTGCGATGTAATTTGCCTGCGTGTTTCGGAAAGCCATGATTCGTCGATTATTCCGTCAACGAGCAGCAACGCGCCGTGCGCGACAATCGCGTATTTCGGGCGAACGCCCAAGTCGATTCGCCGGTATTGTTCCTGTGACCTTGTTGTAACGGGAACGAAAATACATCTTTCGAAAATTTTTTTCAAAATGCAAAACGATTCTCTCGGCATGAACGATAATTCTTTGCCGTCTTCTTTTTCAACGCAAATATCGTCTTTTTCGGCGACTTTGTATGAATGAATTAACGTGTTATCTAAATCGGATGCAAAAATCATTACGCCCCCGTTAAATAAACGTTCGCGCGAAATCGGAAATAAGTTTTCCGCTTACCGCGAGGTTTAGATTTTGCCCGCTGTTAAAGCCGGAGGTGATGATTCCGATTAATTTGCCCTGCATGTTAAGCAGTGCGCCGCCCGAGCTTCCGCTGGAAATAGGCGCGGTAAACTGAATCATGTCAACGCCGTTTATTTCGCGGAACGCGGAAATTATTCCGTCGGAAACGGTGTTGAACAGCCCGAGCGGACTGCCGATTGCAACAACTTTTTGCCCGCGTGTAAGCGTGTTGTTTGGCGGAAGAAGAATCGGTTCGCATGGTCTGTTTACGCGAATAATCGCCAAATCATAGTCGTGGTGATATTTTACCAATGTGTCGGTGTAATACGCTTCGTCTTCGTTTTCGAAACGCGCGCCGAAAGTTGTGCCGCCGGAGATTACATGAAAATTCGTTAAAATATAACCGTTATTGTTGATTACAACGCCCGAACCTGTGTGCAAGACGTTTTTTTGATTGTCGAGCGCGGCAATCATCACAACGGATGCCGAGAACGCGGCTAATTCTTCATATGAAAGCTCTCGGTTTTGCGAGATTTGCGGCGGGGCAGGGGACCGATTTGCCGCGGCGGAGCGTGTAACTCGCGGCGTGACTACTGCGATGTTTTGCGATGTAATAATATCGGCGGGCGGCGGCGCGGGCGGATTAACAGGTGCGGGTTTTCTTGTGTATTTCGGAATCGCAATCGCGTTTTTGCGCGAACCTGCGTCGTGTAAGTGCGAAAACTTTTGCAGTTCGTGATAGGTATTCGTGAAATCCGTCTGAGAATGTATGTAAAGAACGTCGCAGCCGCAAAGCGCGCAATAAAATAAAAACAAGCCTGCGTGATTTGTCGCTTCGCCGGTGAAAACGATTTTCGGAAAAGTTTTTGTGTTTTCGAATAATGGTTTTAAGTTTTCTGCAATCCAAAAAAGCATCTTGATTGCGAAATTTTTCAAAACGGATTCGGATTTTTTATTTTTTTCAATTTTTAAAATTTGATTTAATGAAATTGCCATGCGAAATTTCAGTGACTCGTTTTTAATTTCGAAGGGCAGCGAAAGTTTTGTGATTTGCGAAATATCGGAATCGACCGAACGAATCCATTCTTCGCTTGCCTCGGCGATTTTCGGAACTTTATCGGGCGGCGGCGCGCCAAGTGAATTTAGTCGAACATAATTAAATTTTTCGGCGGCGGTGTCGATTTCTTTGATTTTGCTTATGTATTCATCGACGGCGGAATCGGTGCCGATTACGCGGTAAAAACAAACCGTTCGCGATGTGCGGTTCAGTTCGCACGATTCGCGCAAAAATAAATCCACGGGATTTTCCGCAGTCGCCGATTTCACCTTTAACGGTCTTATGATAACCATGATTCACCTCACGAATCCGCAAGATTTTTTATTATTCCGCAAGCCAAATATCGCCGCAACGGATAGCGGATAATCGGCACGTCTTTTTCTTTCGCAAGCTGTACAAGATGCGCGACGGGTTTTTCTTCGGCGTTTTCCGCGATTAAAACCATGTCGGGAACTCGCCGCAATAACACGCGCGTTGCTTCGCCGATGCCGGGTTTTATAAAATTAATATCGCCGATTTTAAAATGTGCGGCGATTTCTTTGACTTCATCCATCCCGGTTAAGCCGGCATCGGTGAAATATTTTTCAATCCGTTGGATAAATTCGTATGTTCTGTCTTCGCCGCGCAAATCTTTGTAAAACGAAACGCCGTGGAATTCGTCGGGTTTGATGCCCGGGCGAATTATAGTGCGGCTCATTAATCCGCAAACCGTGGAATTCAAAAACGAACTCGCAATCGGAATATCGTCGTGTGTTCCGCAGATATCGGTGATATTTGCCGGGTCGGCGATTACGGCAAGCAGTTTTCTCTTGTCTTGTTCGCCGACAAACGGAGTAACCGCCGCCGATAATTCATCCAAAATCGCGCCCTTACCCGTCCAGCCGTCAACAAATTGAATTTCCTCGGCATAATGATTTTCAATAATAAATTGCATTGCGTTTTCATCGATTCCGCGTCCGCGTACGATTGAAATTGTATAATGCGGAATTTTGATAAAATATTTTTTTTCAAGATATCGCTTAATCAAAATCCCCGCAGGCGTTCCCGCGCGCGCAAGCGAAACAAGTATGACCAGTCCGCGCTTTTCGCTGTAAATCTTTTCGGAAACCGCCATCACTGCTTCCGCTGTTTCGCCCGAAAAATCATTCAGCACGCGCTCATATTCTCTTATATATAAATCAGAAGGAACGTATTCCATCGGAAGCATTTCCGAATAGTGAACGCCGCTTTGAATCAGCCGTTCGCGTTCTTCGGTGGGTTTTGGTTGAATTAATCCGGTGATGTTGTTAAGCAGCAGTGTAACATCTTCCGAGCGAAATGTTCCGTTATACATTTTTCATCTCCACTAAATGGATAATTTGGTTTCCGTGACTCTGTATTGCACGAATTAGTTCATCGGCATTTGGCTCTTGTGCGTCGGTCAGAATAATCACAGTGTCGTATTTTTGCAAATTATATAGATATGTCGTGCGTTCTCTATCGTAAACGCTCACGAATTCGTCACGCGCAAAAAAAGGGTAGTCCTTTTCGTTTTTCGGCAAAAGCGGGCTCCGCGTTGTTGACTGCGTTTTTACACTTTGCGCGAAATTTTCAAGACATTGACCCAAAATTAATGTCGGATACATAAATTCTTCAGTGCCGATTACAAGAATATTTTTTTTATTTATATCTGCTCCGTTTATTTGAGAAATAATTTTTTCCGCAACATTTAAGCATTCGCGCTGATAATCCGCAATGCTTACACCGACTCGCGGATTCGATAAAAAATTAATTTCATGACGAGAAAAATAACCCGTTTTTTGAACGCAAAAAAATTCCGCATCATGTTCCTTAAAGACACCTTCGTCAAAGCCGTTAAACACCAGCGCGGATACAATAATTTTACCGTCAAATTTTATGCTTTTCAAAAAATTTAAAATCGTTTTACCCGTCGTAATTTCATCTTCAACAAAAACAATTTTTGTAAAATCAGAAAGCTTGTATTCCTTCATGTACAGTGCTTGATTTCTGGCGTGGCTGTGTTCTTCCAAAAATTCTGCAACAAGAGGAGCGTCTGAAAATTCCCTTGTCGTGTGAACATAAACCGCATCAGGAATTCTCGCCGCAACCGCCGCGCCAATCGCCGTCGCTGTTTCGGCAAATCCGATTACCAAAACGCGCTCGCCGCCACACGCCTGCGCAATCATATCCGCAAGCGCGAAAAAATATTTCAAACAATCGCCCGGCGCAACAGGAATATGCTTCGCAAGCAACGGATTAACAATTACATATGGTCTTGTCGCGGTCTTGCTGTCGCGAATTGCAATTTTTAGATTGGCTTGCATTTTTTTGCTCCAATTTCATTTTTCTTGTTGCTGAATTATACAGCAACAGGCATTGCAATGCAAAATTAACCCCTTGCAATCTAATGTTAGGTAACTTTACATCAAACAAGCTATCGCAAGTATTTTGCGAGTTTTTCA
>JAIRVD010000307.1 GCA_031254075.1 Clostridiales bacterium | reverse complement strand
TTATTTATTTTCAAAAATTTTTTTAAAACTTCCGACGCGTTTTCACATTCCGCGCGGCGTTCGTTGTATTTTGATTCATTCAGTTTGCGGCGTTTGTTTGTGTCCATTATTACAATTTTGTATTCGTCGAGATTCAGCGGAACATATTCATACTCCAAACTGTCGCAGTGAAGTGCTGTCGCAAAATCCTTCTTCCCCATTCCAATCGCGAACATATCCATAATGCCGCAGTTTACCCCGACAAATTCATTCTCGCTTCTCTGCGCAAGCTTCACAAGCTCAATCATTTCAATTCCGAGCGAAAAAAATTCAGTCAACGCAACCGCCATCGCAATCTCAACCGATGCCGACGACGAAAGCCCCGCTCCGTTCGGAATATCCCCCGAAAACATCACTTCAAACCCCGAAAACTTATGCCCCGCCCGCTGTAAATGATAAACAATTCCCTTCGCGTAATTCGCCCAGCCATGCGCCTCGTTATAAGCCAACCCGCTCAACTGAACCTCAATAATCTGCTCAAAATTCCGACTCGCAAATCGCCCGATTCCATCCGAACGCCCGCGAATCTCTACATATGTACCCATCCCAATCACACATGGCAAAACATACCCGCCATTATAATCAATATGCTCCCCGATTATATTAACACGCCCCGGCGCGAAAAAAGTTTGCGGTTGCATAAAATCACCTTTCTTCATCTGCGTCGTAAATATGTAAAATTTGTTCGTCCGCAGCTTATTAATTGACGAGATACTGCAGAAACGTTTCCCATAAAGAAAGCTCCCGAATAAAGTTATTCATGGGGTTATTTTACACAATTACTCCGGTTTTTCAAACATTAATGTTTTTTTGAAAAATGGGTTTTGGGGCTGTAACGAAATTGGAAAACTTATTTCGCTACAGCCCCAATGTTTTTTTATTTACAAACTTAATCCCCCATCTTCTCCGCGACTTCTTTGGTCGGATGAACGGTTCCGTGCGGATGGTGGGGCGGTGCGTAAATGGTATAGAGTTTCATCGGTTTTGTGCCGATGTTTGTGATATTGTGCCAAGTGCCTGCGGGAACGAAGACTGCGGAGTCTTTGAAGACGGTTTGCTTGAAGGTCAGATGGGTTTTTGAGCTGCCCATTTGGGTTAAGCCTTGACCGTCTTCGATGCGAATGAATTGGTCGGTATCGGGATGAATTTCGAGCCCGATATCGCCGCCGGGCGGAATGGACATCAGTGTGGTTTGCAGATGTTCTCCTGTCCAAAGGGCGGTGCGGTAATAATCATTCGTGAGGGTGGCGTCTTCGATGTTTGCTACGAACGGTGCGGGACCGTAATCGGTGAACGGCGTCGGCGGACGAAGCACGGGCGGTTGTGTCGCGCTTGCGGGAACAGCAATTTGAATCGGTTTAATGGGACGTGGCGGCGGCGGATGAGGAATCGGAACGGGACGCGCCGGATGGGGTTTATGGTGCGGCGGATGAGGATGTGGAGGGTGTGGTGGATGCGGATGTGGCGGGTGCGGATGAGGGTGCGGCGGTCGAGGATGAGGATGCGGCACGGGATGCGGATGCGGATGTGGATGCGGATGTGGATGAGCCGTTTGCGTTGGTCGTGAAGAGGTTTTGTAATTCCAATCAGATTGAGTGAACATAAAAAAACATGCCTCCTATGATAAGCTGTACTAATATCATATGGAGGCATGGCTTTTTTGTTAATTGAAATTACATTGTGCCGAACGAATACAAGGAGGAAACTATAACAGCTTCTAAAAGTCGCAACAATGTGAGTGCGATAATAGGAGAAAAATCTAAAATCATTCCGGGACCGCCTAATGGAGAACGATGAACGAGATTGCGAATGGGCGCAAGAATGGGTTCCGTTAATGCATAGAGCAAATCAACGAATTTATTATTTCTGCCGACACCGAACCACGAGAGAATAATGCGAATAAAAAGCATTGCATAAATCAATCGAAAGAACAGTGTAACGGCAGGCACAAGTGCAGAGAGCATGTTGCTACCTTGAAGCGGTCTTTAAGAAACTGCCGGTATCATAGGAAGCGTCGTCACGATAATCGGGCATAATACGGTGGTTCGGCGGAGAAATTGCAATCATTGTGTTGTTGATGCGCGAAATCATGCCGTCGAGAGCGTCGGAGTTTCCGCAAAGGTAGTCGGCGATGCGTTGTGCTTCGGGAGTCGGAACTCCTGTTAAGTCAACGATGCATTGTCTTCCGCTACGAACATGATTGCCGATTGCAACTGCGTCTTCCATATTTTTCGGATGGGAAATAACAGTCTCGGCTTGTTTTTGAATATCAGCGGCTCTGGAAGTGAAGCCGTAAACATTGTTTTTTATACCGGAAGGACCCGAATATTCGCGCAGGCTTGATGAAGAATTTTTCGCAGGTTTTCGAGCGGTCGGTTTGCGTGCGGGTTCGGGTTCGTCATAATAGCCGTCGTCATAATCCTCTTCATAGTAGCTGTCTTCTTCATAGTAGCCGTCGGATTCCTCCGACCCCGGAGCCAACATATTGTTGGTAATTTTGTCGCTTACCTTTTTGAAAAAGCCTAACATAGTGGAACCTCCCTGTTTAAAATTTATGTTAGTTAAAAAGAGCCGTGCCTATTCGTATAATTGTTGCGCCTTCCTCGATTGCGATTGAGAAATCATTCGACATTCCCATGGACAACTCTACCATTCTTGTATCATAAAGGCATTCGGTTTGGATGTCAACATTTAATTTTCGCATTTTTGTGAAAAACACACGGTTTTCTTCGGGATTTTCTACAAAAGGCGCCATACACATCAAACCGCATAGGCTTACAGCCCGCATGTTTGCTAGGTTTTCGGCGAACTTTAGAATCTCTGACGGCGGGATACCGAATTTGCTGGACTCTCCCGAAATATTTACTTCCGCCAAAATTTTTACTATTTTTCCTGCCTGTTTTGCGCGTCTGTTTATCTCCTCGGCGAGCTGAATCGAATCTACCGAATGGATTAGGTCAACTTTATCAATTATATATTTTACTTTGTTTCTTTGCAGATGTCCGATGAAATGCCATTCGCGAGGACGCATTTCTGATTCTTGAGAAAAAAACTCGTATTTTGGAAGAAAATCTTGAACGCGATTTTCGCCGATTTCCGTAATTCCCGCCGCCAAAAGCTCTTTAATTTGCGAAGTACCGACAGTTTTAGTAACGCCGATAAGCTTGATTTCACTGGGGTCGCGTGCTGATTTTTTCGCAGAAGCGTAAATTTGTTCGCGTATAGACATTACATTGTTTTTTATGCTCATCTTACGACCTGCCCCTCGCGAACCATCGCCGCGTCGGTTACGATGCTGTCGAATTGTCGTATCGAAGGATTTCGTGCCGGGTCTAATAAAATTTGTCCGCCGGCTTCGAGACTTTCCCCCTCGATATCAATTTCGCGGAACTGCGCCGAATTCATTGTCGTGCGATAAACGCCGTAAACAATTTTGATATCCATGTCGGAAATTATATGAAAAACTTCCGTCGGGTCTACGGGCGAAATGCTGTCGCCCTCTGCAAGCGAAAAAGTTTCTTCTAATATATATGCGTGTGTTTCGGTGGTTTGCTGTAACGTCACGGGAATCGGCTGAATGCCGTCGTCTCGGCGATGCATTATAAAAAATTCTTCGCTGCCGTGGATATGCGTCATCGGAATTCTGTAAAATCTGCGCGTCGCAATCGCCGTAGTCGGAATTATAAATCCTTCCTGCACATTGTCGGTTATGCGAATGTTTACGTTTCGTTGATTCATAAATTCAATTACATTGCGCGTGCTTTGGAATATAACGAAGGTTTCGCGATGACTTGGTTCGATATGCTCGATGCGCATAGGAAGGCGTTCGTAACGCCCCGTGGATGTGTTTTCCAAATAGAGAATGCGTTCCGTTCCCACTGCGAAATCATGCGCCATATCAACAGGCATCCACGTTGCTACATACCATGTGTTTCCGACAATTTTAAAAACAGCGTCGCCGTCGGCAACCTCACGCCCCGGGATTATCGCTTCGATATCGACGTTCATCCGCACTTGCTCGCGGCTTAATTCGCGCATGTTATGCGGCGTAAAATTATCTTCGAATCCGTCGATTAACGGGGACATAATCCCGCTGCGCGTCGCATAAATATCGTTTGAGTTCTCTTCACGCTGTGCGGATAAAAAGTCGTACTCACGATTTAAATCGCCGCGCACTTGCAGTGATTCGGTTGTTATCATACGGTTTCGGTTTTCGGTTATTCGCGTAACCGTATCCAAAAGGGCATATATTTCAGACAAATTCTTCTGCATTTGAATATGCATATTTCTGTCCATTCGGTTTTTCAAATTCGCATTAACGCGTGCAACCTGCGGGTCGGTTTGCGTTGCGTGTCGCATAGCGTGAACGTTTAAAATTTCCTGCTCAAGTGCCGCCATATCCCGCTCGTTTTGGTCTACGGCTTCAATATCTCGAATGCTCGCAACCAATACACCTTCGCGCACGCGGTCGAATTCGTTTACATCAAAAACAATTCGCCCGTCTTTTCCCGCATGGAAAACCTCTTCGTGACGAATTATTATGCCCGGCACAGATTGCTGCATTTCCATATTATCGAGCCGCACAACCATTAAATCAACGCTCGGCGAAAAGAAACTATGCGCACCGCGCCCCATGTAAACAATTATGTATCCAAATAACAACGTTATCACTAACGTTGCGATAAACGGCATTCCCTGCCGAGGCGGAAGTCTTTTATATTTACGGACAGGCGGAGCATTACGGCGGCGCGGCGCAGGAGTGCGCGCGTCATGACGGCGCGTTGCGGACGAACGCGCCGAACCTGACGGACGGCGACTTTGCGGCGGTCTTCGTGTTGCCATATGCATCACGCTTTCATTGCAAATATATGAAAACTTATTAAGTAAATATTAAAATTCATAGGGGGGTACTCGTTTGATTATAGCAATTATTATTGTAATGTTCAATATATTCCTGTTAACATTTCCGCAAATTGTTTTAACAGCTTCACGCGATGGCTTGATGCTTTGGTTTAATAATGTTTTGCCGACACTGCTGCCGTTTATGATTGCCACAAACATGCTGATTGCGCTTGGTTTTGCGGATTTTTGTTCGGTTGTGCTTTCTCCTGTGATGAAAAAAATTTTTAGGCTTCCGGGCGTCGCCGGCTTCGGACTTTTTGCCGGTATAACTTCGGGCTACCCCATGGGCGCGAAAACCGTCGCCGATTTATATAAAAAAGGTCAGCTGACAACGCAGGAGGCACAGCATCTTTTGGCTTTTTGCAATAACGCCGGACCTCTTTTTATTCTGGGCGTAGTCGGCGTCGGAATGTTTCAAAGCGCGTATGTCGGATATATTTTATGGGCGGCGCATATTCTTGCGGCATTCGCGGTCGGAATTATTTTTCGTCCGAAAAAAATATTTCAAGAAAAAATTATTGCAAAATCCTTTTCGCGGCATAAATCAGATTCTGTCGGGAAAGTTCTCGGAGACGCGGTAAAAAATTCTATGGAATCTATTACAATAATCGGAGGACTTATAATTTTTTTCAGCGTTGTTCTTGCCGCGCTTGAAACCTTTGGTTTGCCGAATGAAAATATTTTCGGCGGAATCGCCGCAGGTCTTGTGGAAGTAACCGGCGGCTCGCGAAGAATTTCCTCGCTCGAACCGACGTTGTTTACGCTTGCGTCCGCCGCGTTTGTAATTGCGTTCGGCGGGTTTTCCGTTCACGCACAATCATTTCATTTCACATCCGGCACGGGAATAAAAAATCACAAATACATTTTCGCAAAATTTTTGCACGGAATCATCGCGGCGATTTTTACCGTAACGATTTTCACGCTTTTTGCTTGACATCCTTTTAATTTTTTGCGAAAATACGCGGAGCAAGGAGGTGACGAGAGTTGGCAAATATTAAATCGGCACAAAAAAGAATACGTGTAGCCGCAAAACGGCAGGCGCGTAACAAGCATGTAAAGTCTTTCACAAAGACAGCGATTAAAAAAGTAACGGTTGCCGCAGGCGCGAAGGACGGAAACGCAAAAGCCCTTCTGCTGCAAGCAGTCGCTGCAATAGATAAGGCAGCATCCAAAGGTGTTTACCATAAAAACACCGCCGCAAGAAAGAAATCTAAACTCACCAAGATGGTGAATAAATCAGTATAATTCAAAAACCCTACCGAAATCGTTAGGGTTTTTTTCTACGAAAAAAGGGGTGCGTTTATGGTCTGCAAAGAATTCGGAAAAACTGGAATAAAAATGTCGGCGTTAGGATTTGGGGCGATGCGTCTTCCGATGCGCGGCGAGGGTGACAAGAAGGAAGTTAACGACGATTTGGCGATTCCGATGATGCATCGGGCGTTTGATTTAGGCGTTAATTACATTGACACCGCGCCGTATTATTTGGACAAACTGAGCGAAGGCGTAGTCGGACGCGCGGTAAAAGGCAGACGCGATAAAATTTATGTATCAACGAAAAATCCGATTGAAAATGATTCGGCGGATGACTGGCGCAAGCGTTTGGAAAATTCGTTGAAAAATTTGGACATGGATTATATTGATTTCTATCATTTCTGGGGAATTAATTTGAAGGGATTCAGGAATTGGGAAACCCTTTCCGACGGACCGCTTCAAGCCGCCGAACGCGCAAAATCCGAGGGATTGATAAAACATGTTTCATTTTCCTATCACGACGACGCGAAAAATCTTCGCGAAATCGTTGACAGCGGACGCTTCGAATCGGTGCTGATGCAATATAATTTGCTCGACCGTTCCAATGAAGACAATCTCGCTTACGCAAAAGAAAAAGGTCTCGGCGTTGTTGTAATGGGTCCTGTAGGCGGCGGACGCCTCGGCGCACCAAGCGAACTTATACGCGGGCTTCTTTCCGAAAAACCCGCAAGCACCGCCGAAATGGCTTTGCGTTTCGTTCTCGCCAACCCAAACGTCGATGTCGCGCTTTCCGGAATGAGCGAAATGTTCCATGTCGAAGAAAACACAAAAATCGCCGCAAAAACCGGTCATCTGACTTTCGACGAAATCTTGCAAATTAAAAAAATGATGGACGAAAATAAAAAACTCGCAGAACTGTATTGCACATCCTGCGACTATTGCAAGCCCTGTCCGAAAGAAATCAACATCCCCCTTCTTTTCGGCATAATGAACAACCACCGCATCTACGAACTCACCGAACATGCCGTTTCCGATTACAATTCCGTAATTCGCGGAAAGGCGTGGCATAAAAGCACTTCCCCCGCAGATTGCACAAAATGCGGCGAATGCGAATCAAAATGCCCGCAGAAGCTTCCTATTATTAAGCAATTGGAAGAGACGCACAGTACGTTGTTTAGAGATTAAGAAATGTATTTGATAAGACCTTGGGGACGATTCCTCAAGGTCTTTTTTTGTGTGCCCGGCATGGGCGATAGGTAGGCGGTGCGAGACCGCTGTGGGCTTGGCAGTAGGAACCACGAGCCAAAGGCAAGGGTGTCCATCGCGAGGTGGAATCTGAAGGAAGCCG
>JAIRVD010000254.1 GCA_031254075.1 Clostridiales bacterium | reverse complement strand
AGCATGATAAGAAGCTGCGGAACCAATGCGTAAGCGTAACCCATGTAGATATCCGAAATGCGTCCCTTGCCGTCGAACAAAGTGGTGAGACACCAATTGGAAACCGAGAACAGCAAAAGCGGACCTAAATTATTTAAAACAACGTAAAGCGAACTGAACGCTTCCATATTAATATTTATCCACATGAAACTTGTTTGCGTAAGATATACAATTTGCACAAGAATAAATGTAACTACAATCGTATGCGCCGCCGCCATACTTCCGCGTTTTTCGTGAACCAAATCCCAAAACCCGTCGAGCGGTCTGCGCATTGTGTAAAGAGAAAACAGCAGGCTTTCGATGTATTTGAGAAAAGCCTCGCCGGTAAAACGTTTTTTTATCGCGGTCATGACTCCCGAATCTCCCTTCGCACTTTGATTACCTTTCTAACAACAGGCGGAACAATCATTAAAACACCGAGAGCTAAAGCAAACATCCAAAAATTTTGTTCCATCCAAATTCTGCGGTAAAAACCAAATGCGCGTCCATAATTTCTGTAGTCGTTTTGGTCTTTGAAATATTCCATTGCTTCGCGGTACTGCCCTTGGCGAAGACGCGCACGTGCGATTCCGAGATACGCAAGACCGAAATTTCCGTTGATGCGCAAAACATCATTCCAGACTTCATAGCTTTCTTCATATAATCCGCGTTGATACATATCCAAAGCTTGGTTAATTAACAAACCGTATTCCGTTAAATCGAAACGCGTGAGCGAACCGCTGTTACCCGCGTCAAGCGCGAATAACGTATACCCCATGCTGTCAATGGCGGTCGCAAAGGTAAAGTAGCCTTCGCGATTTCCGGGTCCGCCCCATGCATAAAGCAATTCGCCCTGCGTATCGTATGCGAAAAGCCGTCCGCGGTTGCGGTCGAAAACAATATAGATATTGTTTGGCAACGCGGTAACGTCAATGAATACACTCGGACCGGATATATTCGCGCCCGTTCCCCACCAAATATCTCCGATTGGTTCGAACCAACCGTTTCTGATTAAAATATCTTCGCCCATTGCGTTAAGCCTTGAAACGGGAGAAACGCCGTCACTTGATGTTGTTACAAAAATGAAACCCTCATGGTCAATATACAAATTATTATACTCTACAGGAACATTCAGAGGCATACGCGCCCGTTGCTCGGGCGTCGCGATGAAACGCCAAAATTGGTCGATTATGCTGACTTCTACCGGCGGCGCGCCCATGTATCCCGCAAAATTTCCGTAACGGTCAAATTCCATAAGCCCCCGGTTTACGCCGTCTGTTTGCACAAAAAGCCTTCCGGAAAAATCTACCGCAATCTTTTCAGGAAGAAAATCGCTTGTCTCAGACAGAAGACTCGTTCCGTGAATACCCGGGTGTAGCATTACATTTAATACATTCCAGTCCTCGTCCAAATGCAAAACGCGTTGGTTGTTTCTGTCGGCAATCCAAATTTGCCCTTCGCTTGCTTCCCATTCGGAAACGTAAATTCCGTACGGATTTCTGAACTCCGTTTGTTCGCCGTTTTCGTATGTCGCAAAAGTTTTTATATCAATAACTTCAAATGTAGTGTCTTCATTAAATTGCATAATCAGAATTCTGTTGTTTCCCGAATCCACAATGTAGAGCAAATTTCCGACGACATGCAAATCCTGCGGAGTACGGAACGCTCCGATACTTTGACCTTCATATTGCAAATGCTGACCCAGAATATAATCGCTTACGCGATACGCGTCGGGCGAAGCAATCGGAACACTCCATTCGTTGTAGCCGTATGTGTAATTCGACGGACCCGTCGCAGAGGCAACAATCGGAAAGCTTCCGATTAGAATCATCGCAATTAAAACAAAGCAAACGAATTTTTTCATCGCCATCACTCCTTTATTCCGGAACTTGCCATCGTTTTAAGAATATTACTTTGCGCGGTTACAAAAATAATTATTGGAACCATCATCAATACCATAAGACCTGCGGCGTTAACGCCTGCCCTTGCGACCTGCGGCGCGTGCGGGCTTCCGATGATTTGCGAAATTGCGAGCGGCAATGTTTTAAGCTGTTCTGTATGAATAACCAGCGACTGCGGGTTGTTCCACAATGCCTGCACTGCGAAAACCATTACGGTAAGAAGCGCGGGCTTTACGAGCGGCAATACAATGCGCCAATATATAAGCCATTCGCTTGCGCCGTCGATTTTCGCCGCTTCGACTAACGATACCGGAATCGTATCCATAAATTGCTTCATAAGGAAGAAGCCCAGCGGCATTCCGAACGCGGGAATAATGACCGCCCAATAAGTATCAATCCAGCCGAGCTGCGTAAGAATAAGGAAGTTGGGAATAGCCGTTACATATTGGTTAAACATAAGAGCCGTAATTATTATTCCGAAGAAAAATTTACTGCCGGGGAAATCATATTTGCTTACGGCAAACGCGCCGAGTGATGCGACAAACAAATGCCCTGCCGTGCCGACGAATGTAATAAACACGGTGTTAAAAATATATCGCGTAAACGTAACCCACGAACGAGACATGATAATAAATAAGTCGGATATATTATCCGTCGTCGGATTAATAACGAATAAATTCGGCGGGAAAATAAAAATTTCGTTCAGCGGTTTAAAGGCTTGATTTATGTTGAATACTAACGGGAAGATGAAGAAGATACCGAAAATAATCAGTATGCCCCATATAAAAATATCACCGCCGAGCGAACGATTCGGTTTGCGCACCGCACGCGACACTTTGACAATTCGTCTTCCCGATGCGGATGTTTTGTCTTTTTTTGCGGCTCCGATCATCATAAGCCTCCTAACGTCCTATTTTGCCAATGAAACTTGAGACAATTCTTTTTGCATAAATCATTGAAATGAATAGAATTGTTGCGATTGCGGAAGCATAACCCATTTCAAAACGCATCGCACCATAGTCAACCAAGTGGTTTACGATCGTATGAACTTCGTAGTCTGTAGACGGGAAGCCCGCGAGGTTTTGCGTAACCTCACCGACGGCGAAGCTGGATGTAATCGCCATAACCGCACCGAAAAGAAGCATTCCCTGCATGTTCGGCAGAGTGATAAACCATAACTCCTGCCAACGGTTTCTAACGCCGTCAACGAGTCCCGCTTCATACAGTGCTTCGTCAATGGTGGAAAGACCCGCGATAAATGCAAGGAAGCCCGCACCAAGACTCATCCACAGCACAACAATTATGATAACGTACATCATGTAGTCCGGATTCGTGAGCCACAGTATGGGTGAGTTTATAATTCCCGCGCGCATTAAATACGCGTTAAGATGACCCATCGAGTCGCCAGAAAAAATCAGCAACCAAACAAGATATGCCGAACCCGCAATCGTCGGCGCGTAAAACACCAAAGTAACAAACGCGCGAATAAATCTCGGAAGCTCATTTATAAACCACGCAAAAAGAAACGCCGCCATAAACCCGACAGGGCCGGTAATCGTAGCAAGAATAATTGTATTTCTGAGCGCGATTATAAAAATATCATCAGATAAAAATAAATTTAAATAATTTGTAAAGCCAATCCAACGCGGCGGTTCAAGCACGTTAAAATATGTGAAACTAAGCCCGAGAGAGATTCCGACGGGTGCAAGCGTAAACGTTGCAAAAATCAACAGGAACGGAAACAGGAAAAGATACAGCATTTTATGCTTTTTCACTTCATTCCATGTGTATGCACTCATTGCTTTCTTTCTGGCAAGGTAGCGTTGAAAATTTGTGCCTTCCATATATATATCCCTCCCTATTCCTCAAGACCGAATTCGCGGCGTTTGCTGATAAGCTCACGATTTATTACGATATTAACGTCAAGCAAGGTTTCGCGTGTATCAAGATTATCGTTTACAACGCGGCGAATTACGTTAATCAATTGACGCTGTACATAGTAACCGCCCGGCATTTCCGGTGTACCGAGAACCCAATCACGCTGCGCGTTAAGAACTTCAAGTTGCGCATTACTCCACGGCAAGCGTTGGAACGCTTCCAAGTTTGCGGTCGGGTGACGTGCCGCTTCGCCGAGAATGGATTCCATCTCGCGTGCGAAACGAACTTGTGTTTCGGTTGAAGTTAACCATCTCAGGAAATCCCACGATTCCGCTTTCATATCGCTGTCTTGATTCATGATTGCCGCTTGCCCGAAATCGGGAACGGTGTGATGTACTCTCGCGTAAATCACTTCGCCGTCGCCGCGTCGGAACGGAACAGGTTCGTCGTGGTCATGTCCCGGCATAAGCCCGAAACTCCACTGACCGGAAATTTCCGGCGCGAATACGCTCAATGTATTAAACATACCGAAGTCGCCGATAATAATCGGCATTTCACCGCTACGGAAACGGTTCAACGCTTCAAATTGTTCCGGCGAACCGTAATGCGTAAAGAATCTTGTGTACGCTTCGAATGCGCCAACCGCACTTTCGTCGTCGAGTCTTGCTCGCGAGAGGTCGTCGGTGTAAAGGAAACCGCCGCGCTGATAAAGCTGTGTCATAAAGCCCGAGATATCCGGAGCCATCGCGTTTCCGATTGGCGGAATACCAACTGCCATATTATTTCGCTGTAAAAGCGGCATCATCGCAAGAACATCGTCCCATGATTCGGGGGCATCAAATCCCATTTCACCTAATATGTCTGTGCGGTAGAACATTAAATTGAAGGTTTGCGTTTCGGGTATACCGTAGAAACCTACATGACCGTCACTGTCAATGTAGCGCAGACGAATCCACGCGGCTTCATGAAAACGTCCGAAAACTTCGTCAAAATCTTCGAACTGTGATAAATCTGCCGCGGCATTTCTGAAGGCGTAGTTTGCCGGGTCGGTCGCTTGCATATTTAATACAACGTCGGGACCGATGCCCGCAACAAAGGCGGGCAGCACCGCTTGATATGTTACAAGACGCAGGTTTACACCCGTTCCGTGCAACGGAGTGAATGTATCGTCAATCATTGATTTCAATACTGCTGCTTGGTCGCGCCCGGTGGTAATCCAAACATCAATTACAGGCATTTCGCCGTCTTCGTGGATATCGCCGATGCTTTCAAAGTCATGTATAAAGCTCGCCACAAACGAACGGATTTCGTGTGAGGCGCGCGTTAAAAATGTTTCTTTCACACGAGGCAATTGCGCCGATGTTCCGCTTACAACAATGAAGTCGATGTCAAGCGGATTTTCCGTTAAAGCTCTTGTCGCATTTGCTATTGCGGAAATATTTTGACGGAAATTTGTTAATTGCGTAGGAATTCTGTGCGGGCGCGCCGCGAATAAATCCAACTGCTGAACCGTGGTTGTAATTATTCCCGTATGTGCGTTGCGTTCGCCCAAAAATTCTTCCATGCTTAACAGAATTCCGTATAACAGGCTTATTTCTTCTTCAATCATTACTATTACATGCGGAAGCACGGTGTCTATGCGGTAGTCACGCAGGGCATCGGGTTCCGGCCCGGTAAGCACCAAAATTTCACGGTAAATCGTATTCAAACGCCGAGTGCTTGCCTGAAGCGCGTCGAGAAGCTCGCCGAGTTCGCCGAGGGTTACATACATTCTTATTGAGTTAACGCCCGCGTTCATCGGGAAAAGCAAATCATTACCGTTCTCGTCTTGCAGTGTATTTAATTCCCAACTGTTGTTAAAACGGAACGGAACCGCCGCGGCTTCCGCAAACGGAACTTCGCCGTTTATCGAAACCGTTCTGCTTGAAACGAAACCGCGATTATAATTTTGACGTGCCGACATCGAAATTCTGTACAGTCCGTCGGCGGGAACTTCAACATCCCATTCAATCCATTGACCGGGCATACGCCACCGAGTTCCGCCAATCATGTTTAATTTAATTGTAGCAACACTCGCGGGATTGGTTGCTCCGCTGGAATTATCAAAACTCGGAAACAAGCTCGGCGACGAACGAACCGTAGACCATTCGCCCTGAATCGTCGCTGAGAAATCGCTCGTGTTCGGCGACAGCGGCGACGCGCTTGTGAATTCCGCGTGAGACAGCAAGGTTTCAATCGGAACAATCGCAAGACTGCTCATTACCAACGGCTCGTTTAAGCCCCTTAACGAAATTATGTTTTCGCCCGCTTCAAAATAAAAACGATACGGGTCGGTGAAAAAGCCCAAACGGTCAATAAAATACGTCCTCTCCCAACGCGGAAGCTCCACTTGGCGAGGACGTATCTGGTTACCCCTTGAATCTTGACGAATATAAGTTGCCGGACGCGCGGAGGTTGCGGGCACAAATTCGGTCATGCCGCCGTTGTCGGGGTCAGAACCCCACACGCGGCGAAGCGTAATTAATTCCGCGCCGATAAACGGAATTTCCCCATTGATGCGCAGTTCACGGGTAATATCAATTCCGCGCGCGCTTACAGGGAAATATTCGATTTGCATTGTATACAAACCCGCTGAGGGTACGTTTACCGCAAATTCTACATATGATGATTCTTCCGAGCGAAGAACTTCTCTTCCTTCAAAAGTTTCCGTGCTGAAATTTTCGCCGCCCGACGGGTTTAATATATCAATTTCGATACGTGCCGTTCCGTTCGGGGATTGAGCGTGCGAACTCAAAAATTCCGCATAGCTGCCTGCCTGATGAAAAACGGGAATATCGACAACATCTATTGCACGATAACGAAGCACCTCATTATCGCGTCTGAGTAGAATAAACGCAACTATCGCCGCAACAACCAAAACGAAAAATATTATTTTGTTTCGTCTCTCCGCGAATTTATCGTTCATACGAGCAACCCCCAATATTTAAATTAGCTGTCATCTTTTCCAATAAAATACGGAATTGTTTCGCATTCTACCATCATTGTAACACGATTGCAATAATATATTTGTAACATGTGTTAATAATTGCTTTAAATTCTTTTTTAGTCTTTGGCATTTTTCACAAATTCCTTTACAATAGTTATGAAAATATTTTAAGGGAGATGCATATGAAAATTTTAGTTACCGGCGGAGCGGGTTATATCGGCAGTCACGCCTGTGTCGAATTAATCGAAAACGGATATGAAATCATCGTCGCGGATAATTTTGCAAACAGCTCCTTTAAATCAATTGAAGGAATAAAAAAAATTACAGGCGGCGATTTTGAATTTTTTAAAACAGATTTTCGCGACGAAAATGAAACCGAAAAAATATTTGCCGCGCATAAATTCGACTGCATAATTCATTTCGCGGGATTGAAAGCCGTCGGCGAATCGGTTGCGATGCCTGCCGCTTATTACGAAAATAATTTGAACTCCGTTTTAAATATTTGCAAGATGATGAAAAAATTCAACGTGCCGCGAATTATTTTTTCTTCGTCGGCGACGGTTTATCGCGGCGACAATATAATGCCGGTGAACGAAAACGCAACACTCGGAGCAAGCAATCCCTATGGCCGGTCGAAATTTATGTGCGAACAGATTTTACGTGATATTTCTTTTGCCGAAAAAGATTTTTCCGTTGTGCTTCTGCGGTATTTTAACCCTGTCGGAGCACATAAAAGCGGAATAATAGGCGAAAACCCGAGAGGCGTTCCGAACAATTTAATGCCGTTCATCGCGCAAACCGCGCAAAAAATTCACAACGAAATAAAGGTTTTCGGCAATGACTACGATACGGTCGACGGTACAGGCGTGCGTGATTATATCCACGTTACCGATTTGGTGCGCGGTCATGTAAACGCGATTGATTACGCCGTGAAAAACACCGGCTGTGAGGTTTTCAATCTCGGCACGGGCAGGGGCATTTCCGTTTTGGAAATGATTCGCGCGTTCGAAACCGTCAACGAATTAAAACTCCCCTACGCCATCGCGCCGCGCCGCGCCGGTGATATCGCTGCCTGTTTCGC
>JAIRVD010000182.1 GCA_031254075.1 Clostridiales bacterium | reverse complement strand
TCCCAAGGCTCGACCCTCATGATTCAGGGCATTCCGAACTACGACTGGCGATGCATCACTCCCATTAAAAAAGATTTGGAATTCACACTGGAACACACCATGAGCCGCTCCGAAGTTGAAAAATGGACCTCCATACGCGTCACAACCAACTCCATCGGTGCCGCGGTTTCGTTTTATGTTTATAGCTTGGAGATTACCAGGCTGGAAGATGGGGAAAAGTGAAAATGTTTTCGGGGATTACTTATATCAGCTTACCTTTTGCGATGTGAGCTGATTTTTTTGTGTATTGACTAAGGCACATTGCATTATATTTTCCGACAAAAAATTTTTTATTTTACAAATACTTGCAATTTTTTACAAGTATGGTATACTTGCCCTGTATCAAATTGGCAAATAATGAAAAAATTATCTCAAAAGCACATTGAAAATTAATTCAGAAAGGAGCTATTCCATGAAAGCTACGGGTGTTGTAAGACGTGTCGACGAACTCGGCCGCGTCGTGCTTCCTTGCGAACTCCGCAGGGTTATGCATATTAGGGATAGGGATTCGCTCGAGGTCTTTGTTGACGGCGACAGAATCGTACTTAAAAAATATGAACCTGCTTGCACCTTCACAGGCTCGGCAGATAACCTCGTTGACTACAAGGGCAAAAAGGTTTCGGAACAGGCAATTGAAGATATGGCGAAAATGGTAGGGTTGCTTTAACAGCAAAACCTTAATGTAGAAACGGCGCAAATGCGCCGTTTCTAATAGGAGGTCCTATGATTACCTTAAAAAATATTACAAAAACTTTCCGCGTGGCGAAGCGTCAGGCGGGGTTTTTGCGTGCGGTTCGCGCGCTTTTTTCGCGTGAATATGAAGTGGTTTATGCTCTACGGGATGTCAGTTTTTCGATTGGCGACGGCGAAATGGTGGGGTATATAGGTCCGAACGCGGCGGGAAAGAGTACCACGATAAAGATAATGTGCGGAGTGTTGACGCCGGATTCGGGGTTTTGCGAAATTGACGGACGTGTTCCGTGGAAGCAACGTGTTGCGCATGTGCGTGAGATTGGCGTTGTTTTCGGACAGCGAAGCCAGTTGTGGTGGGATGTTCCTGTGGCGGACAGCTTTGAGCTTGTGAGGGATATTTACCGCACTCCGCAAAATATTTACAAAAAAAACTTGAATGAACTGACGGAAATTTTGGAGCTTGGGGAAGTTCTGAAAACGCCGGCACGAAATCTGAGTCTCGGTCAGCGAATGCGTTGCGAAATTGTTGCGAGTCTTTTGCATGAGCCGAAAATTCTATTTTTGGACGAGCCGACGATTGGGCTCGACGCGGTTTCGAAAATTGCGGTGCGACAGTTTATCAAGCGGCTGAACGAAGAACGCGGCACGACGGTTCTGTTAACGACGCATGACATGCAGGACATCGAAGCATTGACGGAGCGCATTATATTAATAGGAAAAGGACAGATTTTGCTGGACGGAAGCTTGGCGGAGTTGAAGGAACGCGCACCTGAAGGCGCGAACGCCGAAGAAATGGTCGCCGCGCTTTATAAGGAGTACGAAATATGAATTCGTATCGCGCGTTGTTTCGCATTCGATTTACGAATTCGTTGCAGTATCGCGCCGCGGCGATTGCGGGGCTTTCCACGCAGTTTGCGTGGGGGTTTATGTATATTCTGGCGTTTTCGGCGTTTTACGCGGATAATCCCGAAAACTTCCCGATGAGTTGGGAGCAGACGATTGCCTATATGTGGCTTCAACAGGCGTTTGTCGCGCTGTTTTTTATTTGGTTTTGGGAAAACCATATTGTCGAATCAATCGAAAGCGGCAGTATCGCGTATGAAATGGTGCGTCCGATAAACTTGTACAACAAATGGGCGGTAAGCATTGCGGCAAGTCGCTTGGCGCGTTGCGTGCTTCGCGCGGTGCCGATTTTGATTGTCGCGCTGATTTTGCCCGCGCCTTATCGGCTCGTTCCGGTGATAGACTTTGGCGTATTCGCGCTGTTTTTAATCAGCGCGGCGTTAAGTCTCGGCGTTGTAATCGCGTTTTCTATGTTGGTTTATATTTCCGCGTTTTATACGATTAACAGCTTGGGAATTCGCATAGTCGCGAGCGTTGCGTCCGATTTTCTTGCGGGCGGATATATTCCCGTGCCGTTTTTTCCGGATGCGCTGCGCGCAATCGTTGAGCTGTCGCCGTTCGGCGCAATGCAGAATATGCCGCTGCTTATTTTCAGCGGATATCTGCACGGAGCGGATTTGACGCGCGGATTGGCGTTGCAAGTTTTTTGGCTTGCCGCGCTTGTACTGGCCGGACATGTTTTGATGGCGCGTTCATTGCGGCGTGTTGTAACGCAGGGGGGCTGACATGCGGTTATATTTGAAATACATCTCAATGCACTTGAAAAGCCAGATGCAATATAAAATTTCGTTTTTTTTCACTACCCTCGGACAATTTCTTGTTGCGTTCGCAACGTTTTTGAGCGTGAGTTTTTTATTTGCCCGATTTGATTCCGTCGGCGGATTTTCCTATGAAGAAGTTCTGATTTGCTTCGCCGTAATAATAATGGCGTTCTCGCTCGGCGAATTATACGGACGCGGCTTTGACCGCTTTCCGCTGCTTATCGGAAACGGCGGCTTCGACAGGGCGTTGGTTCGTCCGCGAAGCGTAATTTTCCAAGTGCTTGCGTCGCAAATGGAGTTTTCGCGCCTCGGTCGCGTTGCGCAGGCTATTCTGATTTTCGTTTACGTAATCCCGCGCAGCGGAATCGACTGGACTTGGGATAAAATTCTTACACTCGTGCTGATGATTGTTTGCGGAAGCCTCATTTTTTTCGGATTGTTCGTTATTTACGCGGCGTTTTCATTTTTCACAATCGAGGGACTCGAATTCATGAACGTTCTCACCGACGGCGCGCGCGAACACGGACGTCTGCCGTTTTCCGTTTACGGCGACGGCGTACTGAAATTTTTAACGTACATCGTTCCAATCGCGCTGATTCAATACTATCCCCTACTCTACCTAATCGGGCGCGAGGAAAGCTTCATATATGCGTTAATGCCGGTCATTTCATTGATTTTTTTATTGCCGTGTTACGGATTTTTCCGTTTCGGGCTCAGGAACTATAAATCTACAGGGAGTTGAACCATGGCAATTTGGAATACACGCGGCTTGCGCGGTGGCGCGTTTGAAGAAATGATTGATTTAACAAATCGCCTATACGCGCAAAAAGGCTTGGCGGTTATTCAAAAAGTACCGACACCAATTACACCCATCGCCGTCGATAACAAGGCGCGCATAATCAGCGAGGCTTATTTCGAAAAAAAAAGCACCGTCGATTTTATCGGCGTTGCGCAGGGCATTGCCATTTGTTTTGATGCAAAAGAAACGCGCCAATTGAGTTTGCCGCTGCGAAACATTCATGCGCACCAAATTGAATTCATGGAAAATTTCCGCATACAAAAAGGAATTTCATTTCTGCTTGTTCATTTCTGCGCGAAAAACGAAATCTTCCTTCTCCCGAGTGAAGTTTTGGCAAAATACAAAAAATCCGCAGAACAGGGCGGCCGAAAATCCATCCCCTATGCGGACTTTAATCGTAAATATCTCGTAAAAAACGAAAGTGGTTTCCCCGTTCATTATCTTGTTGCGGTTAATGAGTGTTTAACACATCATTCCGAATGAGCATCCGAATGTCGTTTAGCTGCTTTTCACACTTCCGTGATACGCCTGTAAGCTTTTCACTTTTGACGGATGTTTGCTGCGTGCGCGAATTGCGTTTAGCGCGGAGATAACCATTTCGGGGGTGGTATACATTGGAATGGATTTGCGGATTGCGGCGCGTCGAATATTCGGACCCATGCCGTGGATTGAGCCGCCGGGCGTGTTTACAACCATGTTAATCGTTCCTTCCATAATTAAATCGGAAATCGGTTGATTGGTTTCCATATCGAGAAGGTCGGCGATATGGCGCGACGGAATGCCTGCGGCTTCGAGTTCTTTGTGGGTATTTTCGGTGGCGAGTAAGCCGAAGCCGAGACTTTGGAATTCCCGCGCGATTTTCGGAAGCTCGCGCATATACGAATCGGAAAACGAAATTAAAACCGTTCCTACTTTTGGAATCGGACATTTCGCGCCCTCTTGCGCAAACGCGAACGCCGCTTCAAAAGTGGAGGCAATTCCGAGAACTTCGCCCGTGGAACGCATTTCCGGTCCGAGAACGGGGTCAACCTCGTGGAACATATTAAACGGAAAAACGGATTCCTTTACGCCGTAGTAATTTACTTTCGCGGGTTTTAGTTTTGTTAAATCCAAATCGCCTTCGCCCGTTGCGGCTTGTATCATCACACGCGTCGCAAGCTTCGCCATTTGAATATTGCAAACCTTTGAAACAAGCGGAACCGTCCGCGACGCGCGCGGATTCGCCTCGATTACATAAACCTTGTTGCTCTTGCTTTCGATTGCGTATTGAATATTCATCAAGCCG
>JAIRVD010000150.1 GCA_031254075.1 Clostridiales bacterium | reverse complement strand
ACTTCAAACTCTCGCAAAACGCTTCGTTTTTAGAGCGGAACGCTTCGTTGCTTATATCGGCGACGTCACTTTCAAGCTGTGCTGCCATGTCGCCGTTGGTTTTCGCGCCGATGCTATACAGCAGGCTTTTCACGCCGTTTATGATTATGATATAATTGCGTAAAAAACGAGGACGATATGCGAATAAGCGAAATAAACAACGCGCCGACACTGTCAGTGCATGTGGGATATGATGACGCTGCCGTGTTCGGGCGGGAAATGACGGCTTTTATTGCTGAATGCAACGCTACGCATGTATTTTTGCGCAAAAAAATCGGTGCGGCGGATTATAATACGGTGAACGATATTTTGGCGTTTGTGCAATCGGGAACTTTTTTGTTAAACGCAAATACTCTCTCGCCCGTTTTGCAAAAATTTTTTTCGCGGTTATCGCCGACAGCAACGGAAAAACTTTCGCAGGCAATTATCGCGGCATTTTCGGCAATCGGCGAAAAAAAGCCGTGCAATGATTCGTTTAAGCGCAACGCGTTTGTTCGCGTTATATTTGGCTTGCAATCTGTTTTCAGCCCGGTATTGGAAAATACCGGTCCGTTTTTTTATGAAGGCGAACTGAATAAATATGATTTTATTACAATAAATATTCTCGCGCTGATGGGAATCAGCGGCAACATTGTGTGCTTTAAACACGACGGCGCGGATTTTGTTGTCAATCCTCTCTTTAACGTTAACAATGGCAGAATTAAAAGCGAAATTGAATTTGCTTTGCCGAAAAAGCCCGCGCTTTCAAACAGAAATATCGGGCTTAATTTTATTCCGGGAACGGATATCGAAGACGCAGTGAGTCTTTTGAAAAGTGTAATTGAACGCGACAACGGCAATTTTATTTCGGTACAAATAAACGGAGCGGGTGCGGTCGAAAAATTCAAACTTGCGGCAAATAAATTTTATCTGTCGGCAAAAACAAACGGCGGCGCGTATGTAATAGATGAAAGCTTCGGAAATCCGACTTATGACGAAATGCAAAACTTCGATGCGGGCGGGTTTTCCGATAAAACCATTGACGCTCTGATAAACACATTTCCCGCGTTGCGAAATACGGATTTTCCGTTGCGATTCAAACAAGCAGCGGAAGAAGTTCTTGCGGTTTACGCGCAAAAAGCAAACGCGGAAAAAGTATTCAAACTGTGGCTGTGCCGATTACGCAGCGTGTTCGAAACGCGTCCGTCGGTGATTATTATTTGGCGAACACTGCCTAATCGCGTAATGGATTTTCTGTCCTGCTTAGAAAGTTTGCCCGTGAATATAATTCATTTTTCCCCTAACGCGGAGCCTTCTTTTTCCGAAAGCGCGTTAAAATTTTCCGCAGGGCAAGTCAGTGATGAAAAATTTGGCTTCCCATACAAAGCGAATAAACTCGCGGGATACAGTACGGTTGCGTTGCAGGCGCAGCAGGAAATTCGCCAAGTATTAAGCGGCGACGCAACGCGTTCGTATCAAATGCGGCAGTTTTCGGCAATCAATCCCGTGGTGCTGAAAACAACTTTCGAAGAAATTGATATTATTTGGCGCGAGCCCGCGAAATTCCGCCCGACATTTACAACGGCGGGCGGCGTGGTGACAATTCCGTCGATTTTTGCGAAAATAAACGGCGTTGACGGCGATGTTAACGATTATTTATTCGGAATAAAATCCAAAATCACGCCCGAGACCTTACTGCTTCAAAAATTTCCGTTTATAACGTCCGCGATTGACGGCGCCGCGGTAAATTTTTTTAAGCAAATTTATTACAACGAAGCAATCGACGCGGAGAAATTAAAAAAGAGTTCGTATTATCGTTATAATTTATTCAGCGACGAAACGCAGAATGTTATCTTAAAAGGGATTTCTGATTTCATTAAAAACGATTGGTTCATTAAAGAGCGCGCAAGCCATGTTTATGATATATTGGAAGTGCTTTTCCGAATGCCGCCGCAAGTTCTGCAAATGATTCATAATTTTTCGTTTACAGAAACCGTTCCGAAAGTTGTGGTGTTTAATTCCACCGACAAACCGTGCGAAGCCGCCGACTGCATTCTTATTACATTTCTAAAATCGCTCGGCTTTGATGTAATTATGTACATTCCCACCGGCTACCGCGTGGTCGAGCAGCATATAACTTCGACGTTGTTCCAGACGATTGACATCGGCGCGTGTCGGTTTGATTTAACTCAGGCGGATGTAACTCGCGCGGTTGCCAGAAAAGGCAATCCGCTAAAAAATTTATTCAAAAGGAGCAATAAATCATGAATTTAGAACAAAGTTTGCAAAACATGGGAAGCACCGCCGTTGAACCGGTGGAGGCAAGTTATGACATCGTAGCGGTTCAAGCACAATTAAAGAAAAAGGCGACCGACCCCGCGAAATTGGAAAAACTCACAAGTGAAATCGATATCAGCAACACCGCGACAATTGTTGCGTTCGGAAAAGACGCGGCGGAAGGAATCGCGCGTTGCTCGGACAGCGTTCTTCAAAGCGTGGAAATGGAACGCATTAATCAAACGAGCGCGTTGATGCAAAATCTTACAGCTATCATGGATAAATTCGACCCGAAGGAATTAACCGATGAAAAACGCGGACTCGCGAAAATATTCAGCAAAGCAAAGGCGCATCTGCAAAAAATTCTGGAAAAATACAATACAATGGGCATGGAAGTCGAAAAAATCGCCGTGGAATTACGCAAATTCGAAACACAAATCGGCAAGTCAAATCAGGCGTTGGAATTACTCTTTCAAGAAAATATCTCTTTCTTCCAATCGCTCGAAGACTACATCATCGCCGGCGAAGACGGCGTTCGTCAAATCGACGACCATCGCACCAAAGTGCAATCCCAATTCGACCAAACACAGGACGCGACACTCCAATTTCAAATTCAATCGCTCACACTCGCAAAAGATATGCTCGAACAACGCGTTCACGACCTGCGCGTCGCAGAAAATGTCGCAATTCAAACAATCCCGATGCTTAAATCCATGCAATACACAAACTTCAATCTCGCACGCAAAATAAACTCCGCATTCATCATCACGCTTCCGGTATTCAAGCAAGCTCTCGCTCAAGCCGTTCTTCTCAAAACCCAAAAAATGCAATCCGAAGCACTCGCCGCCCTCGACGAAAAAACCAACGAAATGCTCATCAAAAACGCACAAAATACCATGAACCAAACCATCATGGCAGAACGCCTTGCCTCAGGCTCTTCAATTAAAATCGAAACCCTCGAACAAACCTACAAAACCATCATGGACGGAATCGCCGAAACACGCAAAATTCATGACGAAGCCGCCAAACGCCGCATCGACGAAAAACTCCGACTCGAACAAATGAAACAGGATATGACCACGAAGAATTTTCTGCTGACGGATTCGGGCGGGAATAATGATTAAACAAGAAAGGCGGCTGAATTGCCGTTGTAACAAAAAATTATTGTTTATTGCGATTATCATGCTGCTTACTTGTTGCGGTCAAAGCACAGAGCCGTCATCAGTATCGGAAGCCGACGAAGTTGATGCTGACGAAACGATGTTGATTTCGGAAGAAATTGCACTGGAAGAAATTGCATCTGAAGAAATAGGCGATGAGCCGGAGCAACCGATAATTAATCGTTCGGGATGTTTTCCGTGGCAGGATGAATATGCAGAAATTCTGCGTGATTATGGAGGGCGAATAATAGGCGAATATTTATATGAAGCGTATTCGCGAACGGGCGGAATGTTTTCTTTATACGATATTGACATGAACGGCGTTCCCGAACTTATTATTTGGGGGATAAGTCAAGGCGGATTTTATTATTCGCACGCGGCGTACACCTACACGGAGGAGGGAATTGTACCGCTTGAACTTGCGGGGATTTACGGACGCGGTTCATTGATTTTTCCCGCGCCGAATAATATCGGGTTTATCGCAACAAGCGGCGAAAGCGGTTACAGCTCGTTTTCATTTATTTCAATGGAAGAACGATACATTAGGGTCGATGTTCGTGCTTTTGAAGATTGGACACCGCGGCAATCCGGACTGCCCGAGTTCCATATTTCGATGTACTATTTAAAAGGAATAGACAATGTAACTTCGACGGAACTTCCCGAAATTTTACATGATTCGCATATGGACAGTTATGAAGAATGGCTCTCGTTCGGATACACCCATGTTTCCGAAGAAGAATACCGTCGCGTGCTTTACGATGTCTTTGGATTTAGTACAATAGACGGAGAGTTGCAAATTCCATATGAGGAAGGAATTTGGCTACATGAAACCAACGAGGAAAATATAAACATAATCTACGACTACACACCTGAACTGACCGCATAAAACTATAGATTATTTTCAACATAAAATCGCCGCATACTTTCGCGGCGATTTCAATTTAAAGTTTGGGTCAAGCCTTTTCAAGGGCTTGGGGGGGAGCGTTCACTCCGTTCACTGCGCCCTTGGACGCGGGAAGCGTTCACTGCGCCCTTCCGAGGTCTTAATTTTAATCCTTAATGCCTATGCTCCGTAGTAGAAACATTAGTGCGGTGGTAATCCCTTCCGAAGAAGCTGAGGCAGTAGAGACCTGCCAGCATGATAAGGGTATATATTATACGGCTGATGATGCCCTCCATGCCGCCGAAGATGGTGGCGACGAGGTCGAAGCGGAACAGACCGATGAGTCCCCAGTTGATAGCACCGAGAATCACCAGCGACAAGCAAATGTAGTCCCAAGTTCTTGAACGCATTATGAATCCTCCTTCCTGAAATGATTTTCACATTAATCATTTGTTAGTTACTTTCAGATATTATTCCAAAGCAAAAAAAAATTATTCGTTTTGATTTTAAAAATAAAAATAGTATAATAAAGTTTTACTTTTTTGTTCGTGATGCTATAATTAATAAAAATTGCTCGAAGACGAGTAAAACGAGAGGAATACATACATGGGATGCGCGTGTGAAACGAAGAGGCAAGTGATTACACCGGAACGCATGGCGAAATTAGATGCATTTTTGACGACTTGCAAGGGCAAGCCGGGCGGGCTTATGCCTGTGCTTAATGAGAGCCAGAAGCTGTTCGGGTGTATTCCCGTCGAGATTCAAAAAAAGATTTCGCAGGAACTTAAGGTTCCGATGGCAGAAATTTACGGCGTGATTACGTTTTACAATCAATTTTCGATTGAGCCTAAGGGCGACTATATCATCAGTGTTTGCATGGGAACGGCATGTTATGTTAAGGACGCGCAAAAACTGGTTGAACAGGCTTGTGAAGAGCTTGGAATCAAGCCCGGCGGAACCACCGAGGATTATAAATTCACGCTGGTTGAAACACGCTGTGTAGGCGCGTGCGGCTTGGCACCGGTTGTTCTTGTAAACGAGGATGTTTACGGGCGTTTAACGGTAAAAGGCGGCGAAATGAAAGATATAATTTCCAAATATTAGAACGGGGGATTTCCTTGAAACCATTGGAGAAATTTGAAAATATCAGACAGCAAACAATGAAAAACTTGGAACTGAGGTTGGGCAAACAAAGTGATGACAACAAGCATCACGTGCTGATTTGCCAAGGAACGGGATGTTTGTCGGCGGATGCGATAAAAATAGAGCAGGCATTCCGTGACGAAATCGCAAAAAATAATTTAAGCGAACATGTTGACGTTTTGCACACGGGCTGTTTCGGATACTGCCAAGTCGGGCCGATTGTTATTATTTACCCGGAAGGTTCATTTTACAGCCGTGTTAAATTGGAAGATATTCCTGCAATTGTAAAAGGCTCGCTGACAGACGGTGTGCCCGTGAAGGAATTGCTTTTGCCCGAATCTATCAGGGAAGACGGAACGATTGATTCGTTTAGCAATGTTCCGTTTTATCGCATTCAAAAAAGAATTGCGCTACGGCTTTGCGGATTGACTAATCCGGAAAATATTACCGAGTACATCGCGTTCGACGGCTATAAGGCGTTAGGCAAAGCTTTGTTCGAAATG
>JAIRVD010000120.1 GCA_031254075.1 Clostridiales bacterium | reverse complement strand
CGCGAACAAACAAGCCCTTAATCGCTTCGCCGAAACCGCTTCCGCGTTTGTAGGTTGTATATGTTTTCGTTAAATTTTCTACCTTTATAATTTCCATCAGCCGCCGACTCCTTCATACGCGCGTACCATATAGCGATATGTCCAAACGCCCAAAAACATAAACAGCACACACGGAATTGCTACAAGAAATATTTTTAAATCATAACCGCCCAAAAGCGCGGTCGCGGGATAAAACGCAATCATCCCCACGGGAATTGCAAATGTCGCGATTCCGCGAATCATGTTCGGGAAAATCGTGAGCGGATATTTTCCAAAAGTCATAATGCTGTCAAATATTTCGGGAATGCGTGAGTTTCCGACCCATTTGAACGAGGTTGCCGCCATAAGCATGTTCATTCCCGCCATTACGCAAAAGCCCGCCGCGAATAGAATCGCAAACGCCGGCAGCGCGAGAACGGAAACATCGGCAAAAATAAACGCCGTAACAAACAACGCGCCACCGCCGACTAACAGCCCCAAACTATCTTCGTCGAAATTGGTTGAGATTAAAAAAAATAACGGGCTTGTCGGTTTAAGCAAAACAATTTCAAAACTGCCTTCGCGAACATGTTGCATCGTCGCCCATAAAACTCCGCCGAACATCATTCCGGCAAGCCCGTTCGAAAGCGTGAAAACCGATTGAATCAACAGCACCTCAAAGAATCCCCATCCCGGAAACGACGAACCCGCGCTGTAAATCAAAATCGTTACAAGCGGAAACAGCAAATTAAACCCGAGCGTAATTGCAAGCGAAAGCAAAAAATTCAGCCGATACGCCGATGCACGGGCAAACGCGGCGCTGATGCAGGATTTATAAACCGAAAAAAACGTTCTCATCTTCACGCTCCAACCGCGGTACTATGTTTCATCGCGAATTCATTTAAAATTTTGCAAAGCATAAAAACAACTGCGACCGCCAACGCCTGAATGCCGACAATCACCGGAATTGATATTTCAACACCGCCGAGCGAATATTTTCCGAGAAAAACCATTGCGGGAACGTAGGAAGTATATTGAAACGGTAAAAAAAATTGCAGTTTTTGCAACGGCAGCGGAAAAAAAACAAGCGGAATCAGCGCACCGGAGAAAATTCCGCCGAGCAATTCGTAAACCGAACGAATCCCCTGCGACTGCACCACCCAAAACGAAGCAAGCCCGATGCAATAATTTACATAAAAATTCATAAGAAACGCCAACGAAATTGAAATAAGCACCCAGCCGAAAAAAGCCGGGCGCATATCAATTTTGAAAATAAACATAAAAATAAAATAACACGGAACAAATTCCACAAGGAAGCCGAGAATGCGATGACCGACCTTTTGCGACAGCGCGAAAAAACTGTGGTTCAGCGGACGCAGCGCGAATGTTAAAAATTTTCCCGTTCGCACAAGCATGGATAAATTCCAGTCGGCGAAGTCCATTACAAGATATCCGATTAGCGCGACCGCCGCGAAATATCGGATTACTTCTTCCAATTCCATTCCGGGCATCGCGCCGCTTTCAAAAACCGCCGTCCAAATAAAATATTGCACGATAAAGAACACGGGTCCGACGAAAATCGAAACCATCGAGTGACTTCGATACGCACCCCATTCCTTGAACGTTACCGATGCAACCGCCGCGCATACGTCGATTTGCTTTTTCAAAAACGGAAACACTATTTCAATCCCGACCAAATTACATTTACAACATTATAAAGCGATTTAACAATCCATCTGTCGTGTTCTGTGAACGGAACAAACCACGCCGCAACCATGTCTTCGGTTGGGTCGATGTAAATCGAAGCATATCCCGCGCCTTCGTGCGAAAAAGTATTGTCAGAACAAATAAACGGTTGGTCTGTTCTGAGGTCGAAGCCCGCACAATAACTTCTGCCGACGCCGCCCGCGCCCCATGAATAATTCGGCAAATCATGAATTTGCTTTGCGGAAATTTTCTCCACACCTTTTCTTCCGAGAACGCGGTTGCCGTTTGAGATTCCGTTTGACAAAAACATATTTCCGAAACGAACCAAATCATATGCGGTTCCATTCATTCCCGCTTCGGGAATCTTTGCCAACTCCCATTTATCGGTTTCGCTTTTTCCGTTTATGATATCGTTTAATTCTTGTTCCATGCGTTCGTTGGAAACGATTGCGCGCTTTGCCAATTCGGGCGTTAAATCGAAACATGTATCATTCATGCCAATCGGTTTTAAAATATTTTCGGTTACATATTCTTGATAACGCATTCCTGTTAATTTTTCCACTACGGCGGAAAGAATCGTGTATCCGTAACTGCAATATGCCCATTCTTCGCCCGGACGCTTGCGCATTCCCGAGCCGATAACGGCAAGCGACGCCGAAATCCAATCGAATTCGCCATCCTTTTCAAAATCGTGTTTGTCAATCGCATCGGAAATTAATTTCCAATAATTTGATTGATATTTATTAGGAAGACAGCCGGGGTCTGCGTGCAGCCCCGACGAATGCGTAAGCAAATGCAATAAATTAATTTCGTTAAACGGAGGCGTGTTAAACTGCGGCAGAATTTCCCCCACGGGAACGTTGAGCCGAGTGTGTCCGTCCTCAACCATTTTCATGATTGCCGTCGCAACAAACGTTTTTGACATCGACGCAAAATAACGAACACTGTCCGGCAACGCGGGCGAGTTATCTTCCGCGCGGTAGCTCTTCTTCCCGAGCGAACCGTGCGCAAAAACTTTTCCGTGACGCGATACGCAATACATCGCGCATTGAATATCCCCTGCGTCGATGATTCCCTGCAAATGCCGATTTAAAACTTCCAAACGGCTTTCGTCATACCCTGCTTCGCTTGGTGCGATTTCTGTTTTTCCCTGCGTAAACAACATTTTTCTTCCTCCCTCAATTTTTATTTCAAACCCGACCAAATTACATTGACCGTGTTGAATTGCGTTTTAACACACCAGCCCGTTGTTTCCGTATACGGCGAAAACCATGCCGCAACCATGTCTTCGACAGGGTCGATGTAAAATGCCGCCGCGCCCGAGCCTTCGTGCGAAATGGTTGTGTCGGAAACAAGAAACGGCTCGTCGATGCGAAGGTCAAAACCCGCGCAATAACTTCTTTCCGCGCCGTTCGCGCCCCAGCAATAATTCGGCAGCTTGTGAACACGCATTTTAAACATCGCTTCGATTCCCTTGCGTCCGAGAATCCGCACATCGGAATGCCCCAGAAGCATATTGCCGAAACGAACCAAATCCCGAACCGTTCCTTTCATCGAACCCGATGTTCCGGGAATTTTCAGCTTATCCGGTAAATACGATTTGTTTGTTCCGTTTATAATTCCGTTAATATGTTTTTCCGAATCTTCATCCGTTACAATCATGCGCTTTGCTTTTTCAGGAGTTAAATCAAACGCGGAATCTACCATTCCGAGCGGCTTTAGAATGCTTTCTTCTATATAATCATGCGCATGGATTCCCGTAACTTTTTCAATTACCGCGCCAAGCAACGTATATCCGGAACTGCTGTACGCCCATTCCACGCCCGGCTTTGTGCGAACGCCGCTTCCGACAACTCCCATCGCCGCGGCAATCCAATCGAAATCTTTTTCTTTATTTTTCTTGTATGCGTCGTCGATAATTCCCCAATAATTTCGCTGATATTTATTTTCAAAAACATTTCCGTCCGCGTGCAGTCCCGATGTGTGCGTAAGTAAATGTAAAATATTTATTTCGTTAAACGGCGGAGTATTCAATTGCGGCAGAATTTCCCCAACGGGACTGTTAAGGCGAATATGTCCGTCTTCCACAAGCTTCATGATTGCCGTCGCCGCAATTACTTTTGTTACCGACGCAATCCTTCGC
>JAIRVD010000116.1 GCA_031254075.1 Clostridiales bacterium | reverse complement strand
ACCATCACATGCTCCTTAAATACGCCGATACGGCGTTTTCCGCATCTTCAAACTCGCTGTCGGTGATTTGTGTTTTTATTTTTGATAAAAACTCATTTATATTTTTGTCGGCGGTTTTTATATCCGAAAGAATATCCAGCGCGCCTTTTCTGTCGAAATCTTCACATCTTTCCAAAACCTGCATCAGCTTGCCGTAAAGATTCGGCTCTTCTTGTATGTCGTCAGAGTTCTCCGCCAAAATTTTTTCGAAATCATTTACAATTGATTTTATCTCTTCAACGAATTTTATATCGGGAATAATCACGCCGAAGCGTCCGCTTTTTTCGAGTTCGAGTGCTTTTTCCGCAAGCGAATGTTTGCCGATGCCTATAAGCGCGCTTTTTATTCCGTGCGTAACGGTTGTGAATTGTTCGGTGTTTTCTTTATTGTCGAAATCGCCCTTGTATATTCTTTCTAACTCGTTAACGGCGTTTTTGCCGTCGCGTATAAACGATTCCATAAAACGCACGGATACAATTGGTTGCGGCGGCGGCGGTTCGGCGTCGCCCGCGTGCTTGTTCTCAAGATATTTTTGCAGAAGCGCGTTAAGCTCTTCCATGTAAATGGGTTTTGAAAGAAAATCATTAAAACCGTTTTTCAAGAAAATTTCGTCATTGCCGACAAGCGCGTTCGCCGTAAGCGCGACAATTGTTCCGCAATAATTTTTTTCGCGGATTATCTTTGTCGCGTCGATTCCGTTCATGCCGGGCATCATATGGTCCATGAAAATTATATCGTATTCGCCGCCGCTTTCAACTTTATCAATCGCCTCGCGTCCGTTTGCCGCTTGGTCGATTGATAAACCGTAAACCTCAAGAAGCGCGGTTGCTACATATATATTGGTTTCGACATCGTCAACCACTAAAACATTTGCTTTTGGATATTGCGGATATTTTATTTTGCTTTTCTTCATTCGAAGGTCTGTCATTTGGAAACGGCGAAGATTTTCCGCGACTTCCTCACCGATTGTTTCGTCATCAACAATCGTTTGCGGAAGTTTTACCGTAAACACCGAACCCTTGCCGATTTCGCTTTCAACAGAAATTTCACCGTGCATAAGGTTTATAAGTCTGCGTGTAATCGTAAGCCCGAGACCTGTTCCTTCGATGTTGCTGTTTTCTTCAAAACGTGCGTATTCCAAAAATAATTTTTCCAGTTGTTCTTTGGTCATGCCGTGTCCCGTGTCGCTTACACTTAATTCAAGCAAGCCGTCCGCAAACGCAACACTTAAAATTACATTTCCTTTTTCGGTATATTTAATCGCATTTGAAAGCAAATTATTTAAAACCTGTTTTATGCGAAGCTCGTCGCCTTCGAATTTCGCGGGAATGCTTCCATCGATTTTAAGCTGAAAATTAATCGGCTTATTGTTGATGCGCAACATGTTTAATTGTACGGAATCGTTCACAAGGCTTGTGATATTATATTTTGCGGGAATTATATCCAATTTGCCCGCTTCTATTTTTGAGAAATCCAAAAGGTCGTTGATTATCGACAAGAGTAAATCGCTTGACGCGTAAATTTTTTCGAGTTTATCCAAAACATCGTTCGAAAGTGATTCATCCTGTAATAAAATTTTCGTAAGCCCGAGAACGGCGTTCATCGGCGTGCGGATTTCGTGGCTTACATTTGCGAGAAACGACGATTTCGAACGATTCGCAGCTTCAGCAACCAAAACGGCTTTTTCCAAATTACGCGCGGAATTTATTACCTTAATTTGGTTGCCGACACGAAGCTTTACAACATCGGCTTCAAACGGCTTGTGAATATAATCCACCGCACCCTGAGCAAGCCCCGTGATTTCGCTTTCGCTTTCGCCCGTAATAAAAATTACCGGAATATCTCGCGTCTCTTCGAATTTTCTTAACTCGGTAAGAACTTCAAAGCCGCTCATATCCGGCAACACTACATCCAATAAAATAAGGTCGGGCGAATACTTCGCCGCACTGAAAAGCGCGGATACCCCGTCCTTTACCGCATGAATCTTATACTGTGATTTTATAATATCCGTAAGCTGCAACAATCCGGATACATCATCATCCACGATAAGCAGGCTGTTTAACATGGTCATGCGCGAGACCCCCTCGTTAAACTTACTTAACTTACTATATCATTTTTGAGGCAAATTCACATCAATTCATTTATCAATTTATTTATTATTTGCGGATTTGCTTTTCCTTTCGAAGCCTTCATGCATTGCCCTACCAAAAATGTAAACGCGTTTTTTTTGCCGTTTTTGTAATCGGCGATTGATTGCGTGTTATTTTTTAACACTTCTTCGACGAGTTTTTTCAATTCTTCTTCGTCGCTTACTTGAACGAGCGATAATTTTTGAACGATTTCATCGGGGCTTCCGCCGTTTGTGAACATTTCATCCAGAACAATTTTCCCCGTGTCGTTGTTAAGAATTCCTTTTTCAATCATTGATAAAATTTCGCAGAAATTTTCCGCCGTAAGCGGAGATTTTTCAATTGTAACGAACGATTTATTTAATCTCGCAGTAATCGCACCGAAAATCCAATGCGCGATTGTTTTCGCGGGAAAATTTCCAACGCGTGTGCATTTTTCGAAAAATTCCGCCTTGTCGGAATTTTCTGCAAGCAACCATGATTCCGCTTCGGAAATTCCCATGCTGCGATAACGGTCAAATTTCGCAACGGGAAGCTCGGGCAGCGAATTTTTTATTTCGGCAAGCCATTCGTCATCAATAACAATCGGCGTCAAATCCGTATCGTGGAAATAACGATAATCCGCCGCGTCTTCCTTCGTGCGCATCGTTACGCTCGCGTTTTTGTTTTCGTCCCAGCGGCGCGTTTCCTGCGAAAAATTTTTTCCCGCTCGAAGTAAATTAATTTGACGATTGGATTCATATTCAATCGCAAGCATCGCGCCCGAAAATGTATTTACGTTTTTCATTTCGACACGCGTGCCGAATTTTTTTTCACCGACGGGACGAACGGAAACATTCACATCACAGCGAATCGTTCCCTCTTGCATCTGTCCGTTGCAAATATTCAAAGCCATAAGCAGCATTCGAACGGCTTCGAGATAATCCTTTGCTTCTTCCGCGCTGCGCAAATCGGGTTCGGAAACAATTTCAATCAGCGGAACACCGCTGCGGTTAAAATCCAACAGCGTTCCTTTAAACGAATCATCATGCAAAAGTTTCGCGGTATCTTCTTCGATATGAATGCGTGTTAAACGAACAATTCGTTTTTCGCCCTTGTGATAAAATTCGACGCGTCCGTTTTCGCAAATCGGAATATCCGCCTGCGTAATTTGATATCCTTTTGCAAGGTCGGGATAAAAATAATTTTTTCTGTCATGCTTCGAAATTTTATTTATTTCGCAATCCGTCGCGAGTCCCATTCGCAGCGCGTACTCGACGACGTTCTTATTTAAAACGGGCAATGTACCCGGCATTCCCATGCAGCCGGGACAACATTGTGTGTTAACTTCACCGCCGAATTTGTATTCGCATGAACAAAACGCTTTCGTTTTTGTTGAAAGCTCCGCGTGTATTTCAAGCCCGATTACGGTTTCGTAATTCATAAGTCACCTCGTTCGCGTTCAAAAGCATTTGCTAAAGAAAGAAGCTTTCCGTCGTTAAAACGTTTTGCGATTAATTGAATGCCTACAGGCAAATTAATTTCATTTCTGCCGAACGGAACGGAAATCGCAGGCAAGCCCGCAATATTCGCCGGAACGGTGTAAAAATCATCCGCTCTTTCTTCTCCGAATTTATAAGCCGCTTTTGACAAAACCGGCGATAAAATCACATCGCATTTTTCAAATATTTTCGCAAACTCATCGCAAATCATTTTTTGCAGAATTTTCGATTTCGCAAAATATTTTTCATAATTTCCCGC
>JAIRVD010000045.1 GCA_031254075.1 Clostridiales bacterium | reverse complement strand
CGCAGAACATAACACTTGAGGCAGGCGAATCAAGAGAAATTGTAATTACGGTACGCAATTTGGGCGCGCATGAAGTGCGCAATTTATTTACGCTTGCCGCGCCTTCAAGCGGAAGTCCGTTTACTGTGGAATTTTTGCGCAATTCAAATTCTGTTTCTCAAATTGCCGCGAACAATCAGCGTACCATGACAATGCTAATCACAGTTGACGATGATGCAGACCCCGACAATCACAGCATTGAGCTCGGACATTTTTTCCGCGACAACATAGGGCGCACGTTAACTTCCTCCGACACGATAAACGTAAGAATCGGCGGAGCAACGGGCGAGCCGAATGTTCGTCTCGGGAATTTCAACGCGTTGCATACGGGGGCGCTTTCGCAGGACGAAACATTTACCGTAAGCGCGACAATTGAAAATATCGGAAACGCAAACGCGCGTGACGTTCGAATATCTTTGCCGAACAACATGCGCACCGAGGATAATATTTTCATTACAAACGGCGACGACTTAAATCGCGCGTTTTTTCAAACGATGGAGCAAGGGCATTCAAGTATTTTGAATTTTACCTTCCGAACCGCGTCGGAAATCGAAACGGGTTCGTATCCTATTGCGTTTGAAATTTCGTTCCGTGCCGAAAACGAAACGGATTTTACTACGGTAACGATTCCTTTCACGGTGCATGTAGTCGCGCCCGACGAAGACGACGAAATTTCGATACTTGAGATACGTGAAATGAGCGTCCCTATGAACGCGATTAATGTTGCGCAAACGGGAAGCATTTCTTTCTACTTATATAACAGCGGCGAAGTTGAAGCGCGTAACATTCGCGTGGAAGCCGAGGTACCCGGAAACGAGCATGTAATTGTGCCGATGTCTTCGAATATTCAAGTAATTCAAAGCCTTGCGCCGGGCGAAAGCCGTGCCGTTTCGTTCACTTTTTCGCCGACGGACGCATCGGTTACGCGCTCTTACGCAGTGCGTTTCCGCACGACTTTTGACATCGCGCGAACCGGCGAAACCGACACTTTCGACCAATTCGCAGGTTTTAATGTGTTTAATCCCGAGGAGGAGGAAGACGATGAAACTGCGCGTACGCAAATCCCGCGCGTGATTGTTTCGTCGTATTCGCTTGAACCGGAGGTTCCGCGTGCGGGGCATGAATTCGCAATGACGATTACATTCAGAAATACAAACGCGACGCGTTCGGTAAATAACGTTCGCATTTTACTTGAAGAAGTTTTATCAACTAACACTTCCGGACAGCAAACGCATTTTGCGGGCTTTACCCCCGTCGGCGGAAGCAATACGCTGTTCGTTGAAAATCTTGCGCCGCGCGGCGAGGAAACAATGGTTTTGCGTTTCACGACTTCCGCGGAATCAACTTCCGGCACGCATAACATGCGCGTCGCCTTCGATTACCAAGACAACGAATTCGAAATGCATGAGGCGTCCGAGCAAATTTCAATTTCGGTAGCGCAGGTCACACGCTTGGAACTCGCCGATGTTGAAGTTCCGGATTTAGCAAATATCGGCGAACCTGTTTGGTTTTCGTTTTCGATAATAAATTCCGGGCGTGTAAATTTATCTAATATTCGCGTGCGAACAGAGGGGCCGTTTGACGTTTCCGAAGCGGGACGTTTTATCGGAACGATTAACGCACAGCGCACCACGACTTTCGACGGACGATTTATTCCGCAGGAAGCGGGTCAGCACACAGGCGAATTTATAATCACAGGCGAAGACACCACAGGCGCAATCATCGACCTTGTTCATTCGTTCAGCATTATGGTAAACGAAGGCTGGGGCGACGAGTACGTCGGCGGCGACAGGGGCGACGCATGGGGCGACGGCGGAATGAGCAGACCAATGCCCGACGGCGGAATGTTCTTCCCCGGAGAAACGGAAAACTCATCCGGCTCGGGATTATTTCGTTCAATTTTCTTTAAGGAATCCGCTCCCGAGGGCTGGGACGAGGCAATGATGGGCGATTTCAGAATGCATGGCTTAGAACCGGTAACATCCGTACGTTGGATTGCGGTGATAATCGTAATTGCCGTTCCTGTTTTGGCAATCGCAATTCCCGTGATTATAATAATTAGCGTAAATACGCGCAGAAAAAATTTCATCATCGACAACGAGGATTAAGCCATGAAAACATCAGACGTTTTCGGCATATGTGTTCGCAATTTACTAAAACGAAAATTTCGTACATTTTTGACATTGCTCGGAGTAATAATCGGTGTAGCGTCCATTATTTTAATGCGTTCGCTCGGGGCGGCAACGGACGCGCAATATGCAAAAATGATTGAAGACATGGATTTGGATATGACGATGATAACCGTTTATCCGCAGTGGGGCGGCGCAATGTGGTCGCCCGACGGCGGACTGGTTGAAATGGAGCAGAAGGATTTAACCGACGAAGCCGCCGACGAAATCGCGAGAATGCCGGGCGTTCTGCTTTCTACGCCGATGATACAGAGGGAATTTGTTTTCAGAAGCGGTCATTACGCAATGTACATGAGCGTAACCGGCATTCGTCCGTCCGCGCTTGTTAATATGGGGCATGAAATGGAATACGGCCGTTTGATTGAAGAAGGCGAAGACGGCTTTAATGCTGTATTCAGCTCGAGAACGGAACGCGGTTTTTTTGATGTGAGGGGAAACTCGTATTGGAGCGAACGCCAATGGAATTTCAGCGACGATGTTGAAACACTTGTAGATGTTTACAATGACCCGATTCAGTTTACTTATGATACGGATTCTTTTTGGCGCAGAGCCTGGGGCGGCGGCGAAGACGATTATGGCGAAGCCATCGAAGATGCAATGACACCAACGCGCTATTTTGATATAAATATCGTCGGCGTCATTTCCTCCCCCGAAATGAGTATGTTCAGCCGCGACTGGGGCGATACAATTTACATGGACATCGAAACGCTGCAAACTCTCAGCTTTCTTGCCGACGCAAGTATGCGGCAGGCACGCGAAGAAGACGAATGGCAACCGCATTTTTCCGCATTACGCGGCGCTCCGCGTCAAACATACAGCCAAATTATGGTTCGCGCCGATTCAATCGAGAGAACCGAAGAAATTGCGAAGGCTATAGTTGACATGGGTTATCAAGCCTATTTCCAGGGCGAGTGGATAAACCAACAACGCGAAATGCAACGCGGAATTCAAACACTTCTTACCGCAATCGCCATAGTAAGCCTTGCGGTTGCGTCAATAAATATCATGAACACAATGATAACTTCCGTAACAGAACGCACACGTGAAATCGGCATTATGAAAGTAATCGGCGCGTCCATTTCCGATATTTTGAAACTTTTCTTGCTTGAAGCCGTTGTAATCGGTCTTATGGGCGGTTTTTTCGGAATCTTCCTTGCACTCTTTTTTTCATACGGAATGAATAATTTTGATTTGGATTTTTTCAATAATCTAAACATGGGCGCACCAATCGTCACCCAAGGTCAAGAAGGCGCGAAAGTTTCGCTCATCACCGCTTGGCTTTGCATCCAAGCACTCTTGGTCGCCGCCGTCGTAGGTCTCGGAAGCGGGTTATTCCCCGCGTGGCGCGCGACAAGACTGAGCGCACTCGCGGCAATCAGGGGAGATTAAATGAAAAAAATTATTCTTGCGTCGGGCTCGCCCAGGCGGCATCAACTGATGCAGCTTGTGAATATTCCTTTCGAAGTAATCGTAAGCGGTGCGGACGAAACCGTAACCGGCATCCCGGAGGAACAGGTAAAGGAACTGGCTTTGCGTAAGGCGAAGGCAGTTCAAGCGAGCGAATTCGCGGAGCGGATTTGTGAGACCGCAATAATAATCGCCGCGGATACCTTGGTTTACATCGACGGAAAAATTTTAGAAAAACCCGACGACGAAAAAGAAGCGTTTGAAATGCTGAAAACACTTTCCGGGCGCAAACACGCGGTTTACACGGGTGTGGCAATTTTGAACGGCAATTTTGAACGCGTCTTCGCGGATGTTGCATATGTACAATTTCATTCGCTTACCGACAGCGAAATTAACGCGTATATCGCCACGAGCGAACCGTTCGATAAGGCGGGCGCGTACGGCGTGCAGGAACGCGGCGCGGTTCTTGTGGAAAAAATCGAGGGCGATTTTTATACCGTCGTCGGGCTTCCGATTTCAAAAGTCTGCCGCGCGCTTTCGGAAATCGGTTACAATATATGGCAATGATTCTCGGAATCGGCGTGGATATCGTCGAAATTGCGCGTTTTGAAAAATTTACCGAAGCTTCTTCGTTTTTGCAACGTGTTTTCACCTCGTGTGAACGGGAATATCTTGCAAAAAAAACCCACGCTTCATTCGCCGCTTCCGCCGCCGGAATCTTCGCCGCGAAAGAAGCCGTTTCGAAAGCAATCGGAACAGGTTTTTCCGGTTTTCATCCAAGCGATATCGAAATTCTTCATAACGCAAACGGCAAACCCTTTGTCGTTTTGCATAAAAACGCAAGAAAAACGGCGCGCAAACTTTGCAAACGCCGTTTTTATTTACATATCACCATTTCGCATAACACAACAAACGCGATTGCATATGCGGTTATTGCGGAACACGGAGGTTGCCCGCAATAATGCCGCCTTTACACCGTCCCTAAATGTTTTAGCGTGTCAGTATATTTATATTTTATCAAAATCATTCGCGCCATGCTTGCACAGCGGACAGATGAAGTCGCCGGGTAAATCCTCGCCCTCATGCAGATACCCGCATATTTTACAGATAAATCCCTGTTTTGCTTCTTTCGGCAACTGGGGTTTAGGCTTAATATGAGTAAAATAATATT
>JAIRVD010000318.1 GCA_031254075.1 Clostridiales bacterium | reverse complement strand
GAATTATCGGCAGCATGTTATAAGGATTTTTTCCGAAAAACGCAACACCTGTTGCAAGCCCGAGCGTTCCCATTGTAAGACCGCTTGGTTCGTGTTTCGCAATTACAAGCGCGGCAACCGCAAGTAGCCCCGAAAGCCCCACATTAACCAGTGTCGCACCTAAACCGCCCGTAACAATATAGTCCGTAACCAAAACATCCGTGCCGCCGATGATATTCGCAAGACCCCTAAGCACGCCCATTGGAGTATCATATATGACACCTGCGGCAATAAAAAAAACAAACAAAAGCGATTGCACTCGATATGGTTTCATTAAAAACTTTTCCTGAAACCTCTTTTGTGCGGCTTCTATTTTCATTTTCATGCTTCATCACCGAACACTTTTCTATTTGGTTATTATAAATATAAATTGCTTTTTATGCTTTGTAAAGTTAAAAAAGGTATATTTTAGCAATTGCAAAAGATGACAGTACATGCTAATATCCGCAATACAAAATTTTTGTGGGAGGAAATCTTATGACAAAAAATGAAATTCGCGACTTGGTTGGCAAAAATATTCGTAAGGAACGCATCGCACGCAACATCTCAACCGACGAACTCGCCAGCCTTCTGGGGCACACCCCAAGCTCCATCGGTCTCATCGAGCGTGGCGAACGCGGCACATCAGCCTTCGTCCTCTACAATCTGTCGAAAATATTCGGGCTGCCGACAGAAGAATTTTTCTCTGCCGACTCATCTAAACCCGAAAGTCGTAACCTTCACGAAAAATTAACCAGCCTCATCTCAGACTTTTCGGAAGAAGAAGCAGGATTTATGATTTATGTTGCTAAGGGATTAAGGGATTTGAGAAAGGCTTGACCCAAACTCTTAAATTAAAAATCGCCGCTGCGTGCGCGGCGATTTTTTTGTGTGAAAGAATTTGCTTACTTGCCTGCCATTTGGCGTTCTTGGGCTTCAATCATCTTCTTAGAGATGTGTCCCGTAGAAAGCTTTAATTTTGATAAGAATTTTTCGGTGGTTTCGCCGGTGAAAATTTTTATTTCAATGCGCATCGTGTCGCCTTCGGGTGTTACGAAGATTTTGTCGATGTATTTCCGAATGAAGTCGGAGTTGACGATGCCGTTTGCGGCGTCGCGTTCCGCGTTTTGCAAAACCCGTCTTATTGTGTCAATGTGTTTTTTGAATTCGGCTTTTGAGTTTTGCTGTGCGGAGAGGTCGGCGAGTTCGTTTTGCGCGGCAGAGATTTCTTCGGTGCATTGTTTGTTCATGCTGATGAAATCTTTATCGGAAATTTGTCCGGTTACATTGTATTCGAGAAGCTTGGATTTCTTTTTTTCGGCGAGGTCAAGGCGGCGTTCTTGTTCGGTGATTTGTTTTTGGATATCGTTTTCGTTGTTGAGAGATTTGTACATACGAATGTATTCTTCGATTAGTGCGGAGGTGTCGGTTTCGGTTTCGCGAAAAACTTCGAAGAGCAACGGTTTAATTTCTTCTTCGAAGATTGCGAATGAGGGGCAGGAGGAGCTTGCGTTTTTTATTTTTCCGCTGCACACCCATTTGCTGTTTGGTATACCGTTTTTGCGTTTTGATTCGCGGCGGTAGAACGGTTCGCCGCAGTGCGTGCAGAATAATTTTCCGGTGAGCAGATTTGCGTGATTGCAGATGCCTTGACGGTTTTTTACGTCTTCGCTGCGGCGGCGCAAGATTTCGTTTGCCTGTTCCCAGATTTCTTCGGGGACGATTGCGGGGACGATTTCGCCGGTTTCATCCTTGAACATTACCCATTCCTCGGGCGGCAGAAATTTTTGCTTTTTTGTGAACATATCAACGACTTTTACTTTGTTTCCGACATAGTAGCCCTTGTATTTTGGGTTGGAAATTACATTTGACATCGTGGAATGCGCGATTTTATTACCGTTTCGGTTGCGGTAGCCTTTGTTCCAGAAGATATTTTCGATTTTTTTCATACTATAATCGCCGGTTGCGTATAATTCGTATAATTCGCGAATCATAATCGCTTCGGATTCGTCGATTACGAGTTTTTTATCTTGCTTTGTGTAGCCGAAAATCCGACTGTTTCCAAGCACGACATTTTTTTTAATTGCCTGCTGATGCCCGAATTTTATGCGTGAGGATAATTTTCGCAATTCGTCCTGCGCGATGCCCGACATTATCGTGAGGCGAAGCTCGCTGTCTTCGTCGAGCGTGTTGATATTGTCGTTTTGGAAAAACACGCCGACACCCGATGCAAGCAGCTCGCGTGTGAATGAAATGCTGTCAAGCGTATTACGCGCAAAACGTGTAATTTCTTTCGTGATTACCAAATCGAATTTTCCGCTTTTGCCGTCCTTGACCATTTGATGAAAATTCTCGCGTTTCTTTGTCGAAATGCCGGAAATGCCTTCGTCGATGTAACCGTTCACGAAAGTCCATTGCGCGTTGCGTTTGATTAATTCATCGTAATACGAAACTTGGTTGCCGAGAGAATTTAATTGCTCATCGCTTTCGCTTGAAACGCGCGCGTAAAAAGTTACACGCAACGGCATATCGTAAATTGTTTTTGTTTTCAATTGTTGCCTCATATTATGTATGTCCATGAAAATCACTCCCAACGCAAATGGAAAAAAGTTTCGCAGTATCATTATTATGGCATAGCTGTTAACGATTTTCAATTCTCAGTGCCATTCTATTTTTTTCCTTTTCCGAAATCACGCCGTTTTCATATAAAGTTTGATTAAAATACGAAAGCCATATTTTTTCCGCGATTTGATTTTTCGAATTCATTTGCAATCACCATTATTATTATTTTCTATTTTCTGTAAATTATTCAAAAAAACTGATACAATATTTTTGGTGAGCGCTAATGTCAAACGAAAAAAAAGCCAAATACATTAAAACCGCCGCAGTTATTGCCTTGACGGGCAATGCAATTATGGCTGTGCTGAAAGTCGGCGCGGGAATTTTTTCGCGAAGCAGTGCGTTAATCGGCGACGGAATCGACTCGTCGGTCGATGTTTTGATTAGCGTAATTACGCTCGTGGTTTTAAAAATCATGTCAAAGCCCGCCGACGCGGAGCATCCGTGGGGTCACGGGCGTGCGGAAACCGTTGCGACTGCGTTTTTGGCATTCCTGATATTTTTCGCGGGCGGGCAGTTGATTGTTAATTCTGTCGCAAACCTTTTTTCGGGCGAACAAGATGTTGCGCCTTCTTTTATTGCCGTTATCGTAACGGTCGCTTCAATTTTCGGAAAAATGTTGCTCGCGTGGAATCAATACGCACTCGGAAAACGCGCCGATTCCGCGATGATTAAGGCAAACGCAAAAAATATGGCAAGCGATATTCTTATTTCGATAGGCGTTCTGGCGGGGCTGATTATTTCCACTCTGACCGGCTCGGCATATGCCGACACCATAATCGCAATTCTTATCGGCTTCTGGATAATAAAGACCGCCATCGGAATCTTCCTTGAGGCCAATCTCGAATTAATGGACGGCAACAGCGACCTCAAGCCCTATCGCACAATCGTCGAAGCAACGAAATCCGTCGAAGGCGTTTTCAACCCACACCGCGCAAGAATGCGTAAAGTCGCCGGCGCATGGGATATCGTTCTCGACATCGGCGTTGACCCGCAGTACACCGTTCTCGAAGCCCACGCCCTCGCCTCACAAGTCGAAGAAGAAATAAAACGCCGCCTCGAAAATGTCTATGACATAACCATACACATCGAACCGCTCGGCGATGATGCAATCGAAGCATACGGATTAACGGAAGATGAAATGTACGGCGGGGAAAAATAGAATTTAATCGAAATTAATCCAAACATGCCGCTTCGATTTTTATTGTATTCAACGGACACGATAAAGCAAAAATAAAATTCGCCCCGTCTCGTGTATTCGAGAGCGGGGCGAAAATTTTTACCACATCCAAAGTCTGCGGCGTGGGATGTAGCGATGGAAACGGTAGTACATAGGGTGGAAGCGGAAATACGGACGGCGGTGATGGAAGTCATCTCTGTCGTCTTTGTCGTCGAAAAATTCGAACGGTCCGA
>JAIRVD010000314.1 GCA_031254075.1 Clostridiales bacterium | reverse complement strand
GTTCTTTTCTTACCCTTTTTTCATGGCTTACGTGTATCAACGTGGATAACTGCGTGTAAATGTGGATAACTATTCTTCATTTCGTGTTTTTTGCTGCCTTTGGAATTAACTTATCCCTAATCTTGAAAAAGCTCGTTCAGCGTTTGGATATTGTACACGTTGCCATTTAAATATGCGGCTTGGGGTCTCATAGTGACCGCCAGCATTTCTTCATATGGCAAATACATCGCACGAAGAATTTCTTCATCGTAATTCCCCCTGCGAGGGGACGTCATTAATTCTTCTAAGCTTATTCCGAAATAATGTATTTTCTGATACAGCTCAGGTTCATTCATCTCATCTTGTATACTCATTTGGCTTTGTACATTTTCCTCATACTCCTGTAATGCATCCTCACTTATTAGCGAGGTTAAAATATAATAATTATATGCATCAACATAAAATGGGATTAAATCCTCATTTACATTGCAGCTATCGGGGTCGCCGCCTGACGGAAATATATAAGGAACATCGGAGACGCGTAATAACCTTTGCGGCGATGGAGTCGTGCTTGTGCCAGGGATGTTATCCACTATACCGATAAACAGCGGAATTTCGGTTGACAGGTCATATATTGCGTAGATGTAGGGTGTGTTGAAGTCGAGTATAAGCGACGGCGGGGGCGGCATTGAAGTTGTGTTAACCGCAATCATGGTGACGGCGGCGGCCTCGGTGCCGTCTTTGTCTACGATGATACGAACAACTTGTTGAACCGCAGAGATAAAGAGATTATTTGGGGAAGATTCGACGAGACCTAGGAGGTCGGCGGAGTTCGGGTCGAATGCGGTTTCAAGCCCCATTGTTTGGAGCATATTGATGAGGCTGAAATCGAATTCGACGTCAAGCTCGGGCATGTGGACAAGAACGTTGTTTCGTTGTTCAAGCGCGGAAAAAATGGTCGCAAGGTCGCGCAGTGCGGCGAAATCGCGCACGGTCGTGCCGTCTGTCGGACGCACCATGAAGAAGCCGAGATTTCCGTCGTCGTAGGGCAAAAGCACGGCTTCGCAGGCAGGGGTTACATTAACGCGCAGTGCTGTTCCCGACTGACCGCCCGCGGTAAGGAACGCGGTTTGTTGCGCCGCGCCGTTTTCCGGCGTGAAGGTTCGTGTGGATTCCGTCATCGGACGGAACGCGTCCGCCCATTTTGCATACATATACAATGTGTTGATTAAAAACATTATGTCATCGCTGTTGATTCCGCTTAAAACTTCGTCGATTAAGCCGTTTGTGTTTTCTGAAATCCACGCGTTTATTTCGTTAACGGTCGTGCCATCGTCGAAATCTCTCGGAAACGCAGGCGCACCGAAGTAATCCGTCATCGCTCGGTTGAATTCCGGATGAACGGAAAACGTGTCGCGCAACCACACCGAACCGGCAACGGAAAGATTCGTGCTGCCGCGAGTTTTCATCAGATTTTCCGCTAACGCCGCAAGCAGCGGCGCAAGTTCGTGCGGGTCGCGTCCAAGCACGCGCGTGAATTCGTCCGATGTTTCGCCGTTCGCGCCGAGCGACACCATAGCAAGCGCGTAATACGCCGAAAGCGGCGACATTACAATATTCTCGTCATCCACAACGGGCGAAAGCAACGCCTGCCGAAATAATTCCTGCGAAAACGCCGCAACGGATTCATTAAACGGCAAATCGCTCAGAACAACAATCGGCACTGAGCTTATCAAAACCGTATTCGTCGCGCTGTCCCAACCCACGTTGTACCCCACGCTTTCCAGCACCGCCCGAATCGGAATCATTGTTCGCCCGTTAATTACCCGCACGGGAACATCCCAATAATATGAATTTCCGTTCACGTAAAAAACGGGGTACTGTTCGTAAATCAAAACCGTATCCGCGCCGCGCGTCAATGTTACAGACCACAGCGTCGCGTTCCATTCCACATCAAATCCCAACGCCTCAAACACTCCGCGCGCCGGTATCAGCGTTCGTCCGTCAATAATCACGGGTCCTTGGTCGGCAAATTCCACCGCAACACCGTCAACGCTCACACCCACCTCTTCCGCATATGCAAAACTTGCCGCAAATAAAACGAAAATTAACGACAAAAATAATTTTCTATACATAGCTGTTTCCTCCTGTTTTTTGCACATTATATTAAATTGCAAGGAATAAAACAATTATGCGCAATGTGAACCATCGGAGGTTTGTTTTGTTTCCATAGAAAGTATCACGTCAATCTATACCGAACGCATAAAAAATTTGCCGACGACAGTGAAGGCAGATGTTTTTGCGTTCCGGTATAATTTCGTCAACGACGAAAACTTCTAAATATACTGACGTGTCATTTTCTACAGCCTCTGTACAGCGTATTTCTTTTGAAGTATAGTTTGAAATAAAAAGAACAAGGGCGGGGAAAATGGCAAGGGAAAACTTAACAAACCAACCAAAAGACACCATGTTTCGCGGGATATTTATAGACGTTGAAAACTTTTTGGATTTGCTTAAACGATGCAGAAACGGAAATCTTGATTTAAGCGCGGAAGAATTAACACCGTTTGATTTAAACACCGAATACGCAATCAGAAAAAGACGCAATGATGTTTCATTTATCACGAAAGACAACAAGCTGATTATTTTAGTAGAACAACAGTCAACGATTTCCGCAAATATGGCGTTTAAGATGTTGCTGTATTATTTTGAAATTATTCAACTGTGGATAAAGCGTAAAAACATAAAAATTCACACAGGCACGGCGATAAGCAGAGATAACGCCTTTATAAAAGCAAGAGAAGACTGCATAAAAGCGGGTTATCTCAAAGGTTTCATCGAGAAGGAGGACACGATAATCATGTACAACGATATTTTTGACTACGACACCCAGCTAAAAGAAGAAGCTTGGGAAGAAGGCATGGAAAAAGGTGTGCAAAGGATATTGGAATTAATAAAAAAAGGGCTTTCGCCGGAAGAAGCAGGCAGGCAGGTTTTAAGCGGGGCTTAATAAAAAAAGAACTAAGGAAACGGGGTTTGCGGAATTTAACCGAACCCTGTTTTTTTATGCTGTTGGACTTGTTTAAGAATTCAGAGTGGTCATTTCATCAACGAAGGGGATAAATGTCAGGAAAACAGCGGTTTGTTGCTTGGGAAATTGAAATGAATTAACCACGAAACACACGAAAAAAGATTCAAATGTTGACGATTTGGAGAGCATCACGTCAGTCTAATTTTAAAAATGCAAAAGCCGCTGTTTTCCTGATATTTCTCTCCTTCGTTGATGAAATTGCCACTCTGAGTTCTTCAACACGAGGAAACCTTTTCAATTTTCTTTTTTCGTGTTCTTTCGTGTGTTTCGTGGTCGAAAAGGTTATAAAAATATTTAACCACGAAACACACGAAAAGCACGAAA
>JAIRVD010000287.1 GCA_031254075.1 Clostridiales bacterium | reverse complement strand
TTATCGGTGCAGGATAAACTCGGATATGTATACATGGAAATTCGGCTGAAAAATAAAAAGGGTGTCGAGTACAAAAAAAATTGCACAATCAAAGACGTAAGCCGCAACATTCGAATGCTTTCCGACACAAGCGTTATTATTTTTGATGTGGACGGAAACCGCTACATCGTCGAAGACGTAAAACGGTTAAGCCGAAAAAGTATGCGCAAGCTGGATGCGTATTTGTTTTAATACGAAAATACAGCAGACAATTTTACAGCCGTGCAAAAACGTGTCGTATTTTCATGTTTGGCTGGTGATAATCCCATCATGGACTGTTAGGAGGCGACGTTATGTTGGAAATCAGAAAAGCAACGCGCAATGACGCCGAGGTTTTGATTGATTTATACGGCAATCATTTAACGAAATATCCGCCAAAAGAACCGCAGGAAGTTTCCGCTTGGCAGGAAAAAATCGCGCGGTTTGAAAGCAATCCGCATCACAAATTGCTTGTGGGCGAAATAAACGGTCGCGTTGTTTCGGCGGTTACGCTGGTAATCATCGAAAATCTTACGAACAACATGCGTCCGTATGCAGTAATCGAAAACGTTGTAACGCACAAAGATTTTCGCGGTAACGGATATGCAAAAAATTTGATGCAACGTGCGTCCGAAATCGCCGAAGAAAACAATTGCTATAAAATAATGCTTCTTACCGGTTCAAAAAAGGAAAGCACACTGCGCTTCTACGAAAACTGCGGTTTTAACAAAAACGAAAAAACGGGTTTCATAAAACGATTCGAGGTGCCGACGGAATGGTTGTAAATTTATTCATCTGTAAAAAAATATTAATATTTATTTTCCTCTTGTTTTTCGTTTCGTGCGAATCTAATCGGGCGCAACAGACGGACGAACCATCGCCGAATGTTCAAACGCAGACACCCGCGCCGACGGCGATTGTTCAGGAACAGACGCCGGAAAACCCCGCGTGGGTAGAAGCTTACGCCGACTTTTTTATGCAGGAAAGTTTTCCGCCATATTTTAAGTTGTTAGATGTTGATTTTGACGGCATTCCCGAATTATTTTTTTATGCTTCCGGTTATGGAGCTAACATGTGGCTTTTCATTATCTTAACTTATTCGGAAAACGGCATGGAACGAATTGACCTTGAATCGGATATGCCCGCGTATTTTGAACTTTACAGCAACACACAAACAGGCGAAACGCGTTGGATGTCTGTAATGGAAGGCTTTAGGAGCAGTTTTTCGCACTATCATAATGAATGGGAATGGGTTGATTTTAACGATTTTTCGGAAATAAGCACGGAGTTTTTCTTTAAATGGGAATTTGAAGGCTTTTTAATCAATGAAGAAACGGACGAATACGAAGTAATTTATCGTTTGTATGAAAATGAAAACGAAGTGTCTGAAGTTGAATCCGAAGAAATTGAGAGACGCCGACAGGAATTATTTTCAAATTACGAACTAATCGAGACGCAACAGTATTCCGAATATTTGCGCAATTTAGTTTTTGACCCCTATGAGAGGTTTATCGGCGAAAACCTAAACCGAGAATTATTTGTCGAATTTTTATTGCGATGGAATAATGAAAATGATTGATGCATAAAAACAAGTGCGAATCGGTCGTAGAGGGAGCAGAGCATGGAATATAAATTTGACGAATTTTATATCAGCGATAAAAAATCATTAATTCAACCGAATCAAGTTTATAAATTATTAAGCAAAACATATTGGGCTGAAAGGCGTTCAAGAGAAATTGTTGAAAAAGCAATCGAAAATTCAATTTGCTTCGGACTTTATAAAGATGAAGTTATGGTTGGTTTTGCGCGTGTTATAACAGACCATGCCACAGTGTACAGGCTTGAAGATGTTGTTATAGACGAAAATTACCGAGGCTTGGGGCTGGGTAAGGCGTTAATCAAATTTATAACTGAGCATGAAGATTTTTCGTCTTTAATCGGTGTTCTTGAAACAAGAGATGCGCACAGACTATACGAGCAATTCGGGTTTCAAACAAGCAAAGGATTTGCCATGAGAAAAGACCCTCATCGACATGCCGAATAATCATTTTCGACAGGAATGCATGATAATTGAAGGAGCATCACATGAAACAATTCATTTTTGAATACGACCTTGGGATGGACATGAACCCGACTTCGGGGCGATTGGTATTTTCCGAAGACGGAACCGTTCGCGCGGAGGAAAATGAAAAAATCATTTTCGAGTTTTCATCTATGGAAATAAAAGAAATGAAAGAATTTAAGGTTCAAGCCGGGGTTGGTTGCGGCTTAATTTTCGCTATGTATGAAAACGAAAACGCGCCGATAAAGCCGTCGCGTGTGATTTGCCGTTTTACGATGAGTGGTTTAAAAATATCGGGCGAGTTTTGTAAAATGGTGAATTATTATATTGAATCGGGCGAAACGGCGTTTCCTGACGAACACGAAAAGCTCGTGTGCGAAAAATGCGGGCGTCCAATGATTGACGAAATCAACGTATGCGTTTTTTGTTATGATAAATTCAGCGTAATAAAACGTTCGCTCGGGTTTTTGAAGCCATATAAAAAGACCGTTATTTCGTCTCAAATTCTTCATGCGATTGCGCTTGTCGGGTTTTTGATTCCGCCGATTATTACACAGCAATTAATCGACAGACATCTCGAAACACAAACAGGCACTTGGGCACAGGTTTTGATTTTTGCCGCCGCGCTGTTGGCGTCGCGGGTTTTCGCCGAAGGAACCGTTATTTTCTCCGCGCGAAGATATAATCGCGCGACGATTTCCGTTTTCGCGGACATGCGCTCGGCGGCGTATAAAAAATTGCAGAGCCATTCGATGTCGCTGTTTTCGAAGCGCACGCCGGGCGATTTAATCCGCCGCATCATGGACGACACCGACACCGTCGGCGAATTTCTGACCGACCTCGCGCGTTGGGTGCTTGAAATGATTTTGCTTTTCGCAATCGCTTCGGTGATTTTATTTTACACCGATTGGCGGCTCGCGATTTTAATTCTCATTCCCGTGCCGCTTGTCGCGTTAATCATGTGGTCGTTTCAAAAAATACTACATGCGCGTTTCGAACGCCAGTGGCGAAAATCCTCGCGCGTTAATTCCATTCTGCACGACATAATCAAGGGAATTCGCACGGTAAAATCCTTCGGCAACGAAAAACGCGAAATCGAAAAATTCTCAAAAGCGAATCATGACCTCGCGACAATTTCTTCCGAAAATGAAGTTTTGTGGGGAACGATGTTTCCGCCTATGACATTCCTCGTCGGCATCGGAGAATTTCTAATCCTCTTCGTCGGCGGTTGGATGGTGCTTAACGGAACAATCTCGCTCGGCGTAATGGTGCTGTTTACTATGTACCTCTGGGCAATTTACGAACCGCTTCGCTGGCTCGTCAATGTGCCGCGCTGGCTCGCGAACACCACCACAAGCATGGTGAAAGTCTTCGAACTGCTCGACGACGAAAGCGAAATAAAAGAATCTGCCAAGCCGCGCAATGTCCCGATTACGGGTAATGTCGCCTATAAAAATGTCTATTTCGGCTACAAATCCTACGAACCCGTTCTCAAGGGCATAAATCTCCAAATTCAGCCGGGCGAAATGATTGGACTCGTCGGAAAATCCGGCGTCGGAAAATCCACGCTAATCAACCTTGCGATGCGCCTCTACGACCCGAATAACGGGCGTGTCACAATCAACGAAACCGACCTTCGCGACATGACACCCGACCATCTGCACGAAAACACCGGCGTCGTTTTCCAAGACAGCTTCCTTTTCGCCGGAACATTTTACGAAAACATCGCATACGGAAAATACGGTGCGACCCTCGAAGAAGTAATCGCCGCCGCACAAGCCGCCAACGCACACGATTTCATCACCCAAAGCCCCGACGGCTACAACACCCTAATCGGCGAGGGCGGCCAATCCCTTTCCGGCGGCGAACGCCAACGCCTCTCAATAGCCCGCGCCATCGTTAAGAATCCCGATATTTTGATTTTGGACGAAGCTACCTCCTCACTCGACGTCGAAACCGAAGCCATCATC
>JAIRVD010000268.1 GCA_031254075.1 Clostridiales bacterium | reverse complement strand
GGGAAGGGATTAAGACAAAACTATTGCTATAATCGTATGTTTTCCTATATACTATTTAAGAGTTGATAAACTCAAATAAAAATTTATGAGGAGGGAAGTAATGGATTTAACAAACGAATTCAGTCAACAAGAAATTGAGGAGTTGAAGACACCTGCGTTGCTTTGCTACATTTTTGGGTGGATTGGAACTCTCATTATCATGATTGGCGATAAAAAAGAATCACGGCTTGCAAAATTCTACGCAAACGAAGGTCTTTTAATCGGGATAGGGTGCGTTTTGCTCTCGTGGACCTGTGTTGTTCCCATCGTGTTGTTGATTTTTGCAATCATGGGTATCGTCAATACGGTTAACGGCGTGGTAAAACCGATGCCGCTTATCGGAGGAATCCAAATTATCAAGTAGTTTGCGAATAATCCGTCCGGTCTCTTCGTATAAATAGTAAACAAACTATTACGCGTTTCGTTTTGAAACGGGCTGAAAGCGAATTGAAAATTGCGTATAATTCAACGCGTTTTCGGTGAAGCTTTAAGCCCGGTTTCAATCGAAATCGCTATGCGGAGGGACTTTATGTTTAAAAGAGGTTTTAAAATTTTCATGGCTGTGTTACTTGCTTTGGTTTTTGCGGTGGGTTGTGCGGGTTCGGGATTGCGCGGACCTGCGGATGCGGAAGAAATATCGGCTTTTGAGCGGGTGCAGCGTATGCTGATGGAACTGGAATCATATCAAACGATTGCTACGGTGGAGTATCGCTCGAACAAGGGAACGAATACATATGAAACGATACAGTACGCGAAGATTTCCGGTGAATATCGGGTGGAAGTAACCGCGCCCGAGCATGTTTCCGGAAGCGTAACGGCATTTGACGGGCATCAAATTTTGCAGTTTAACAGCCGAGTAAACGGCAGGGTAACGTTGATGACACGCGAGACACCCGAGCGCAGTGAAATTTTGTTAACAAGTTTTATTAAAAACTATTTGCAAAGTGAAGAGGTTTCTGTTAGCGTATCAGATATGGATGAGGGAGTTCGGACGGTTTTGGAGGCGAATATTCCGGGCGAACATCCTTATCTTTCCACCGCGAGATTATGGGTAGACAATACAACCCTAAATCCAGTAAAATTAGTTATATTCGACCGCGACGATGCGGAGCGGATAATTGTTACATATCACGTTTTTGAGAGAAATACGACCCTTAACGATACATTGTTCACAATTTAAAATCTTTTTTGGCAGGTGATTATGAAATACCAAAGAGCATGGGCAGAAATCAATCTTTCCCATTTGTCCTATAATTTGGCTGCGGTGCGGATGCTTACCGGCAACACAAATATTATGGGAATCGTAAAAGCCGACGGCTACGGACACGGAGCCGTCCCCGTTGCGAACACGCTTATAGCGCAGGGCGTTCGTTCGCTTGGCGTTGCCATGTGCGAGGAAGGCGTTGCGCTGAGAGAAAACGGAATTACGGTTCCGATTTTAGTTATGGGTTTTACGCCCGAACCGCTTTTGCCCTATATGTTGGAAAATAATTTAATTCAAACCGTGTTTTCGAAAGACGGCGCGGAAATTCTTGCAATACACGCCGCACGATTAAATAAACGGGCGGCTGTACATATTAAAATTGATACCGGCATGAGCCGCTTGGGCTTTATGCCGAACGAGGAAAGCATCTCGGAAATTTGCGATATTGCGGAAAATCCCAACTTACATATCGCGGGAATTTACACGCATTTCGCAACGTCCGACGCGCTTGAAAATGAATTTATGTACGAACAATACGCGTGTTTCGCATGGGTTCTGGACGAGCTGCAAAAACGCGGGCTGAATATTCCGATGAAGCACTCGGCAAATTCCGGCGCGATTTCGCAAGCACTGCGCGACAAATATATTGAAAATTTATTTCTCGATGCCGTTCGTCCCGGAATTTTGCTGTACGGACATCCGCCGTCGGAAGAGATGGCGGAAACATGCAAATCACTCGCGCTTAAACCCGTCATGCGCCTGATGACGCAAATCAGCATGGTGAAAAATCTTCCCGAAGGTGTGGGAATAAGCTACGGGCATATTTATAAAACCTTGCGTCCGAGTAAAATCGCGGTGCTTCCCGTCGGTTACGCCGACGGTTATCCGCGCCGCCTTTCGCATCGCGGAAAAGTTTTCGTCAACGGAAAATACGCACCAATCGCCGGAGCAATCTGCATGGACCAATGCATGGTTGATGTTACCGACATCCCGAACGTAAAGTCGGGCGACCCCGTCGTTATGCTTGATGAAATAAATATCAGCGCGGAAAACCTCGCATCAACCGTCGGAACAATTTCCTACGAAATATTATGTTGTATCGGAAAGCGAGTTCCGCGCGTATACATTTCCGAATAATATGTATAGAAACTTTTTACTATGGCTATATTTGAAATGAGGTGAACATAATGCAAGTATGGAGAGGCGAAATTTTCTACGCAGACTTAAGTCCCGTAATCGGTTCCGAACAAGGCGGAGTACGCCCTGTTCTTATTATTCAAAACGATGTAGGCAATAAATACAGCCCAACCGTTATCTGCGCCGCAATTACATCACAAATTAACAAAGCAAAACTTCCCACACATATTGAAATTGATTCCGCTCAATCCACTCTGGTGAAGGATTCCGTTATTTTATTAGAACAAATCCGCACCATCGACAAAAAACGTCTGCGCGAAAAAATCTGCCGCCTTGACGATAATCTCATGCGCCGCGTAAACCGTGCCGTCAATATTAGCCTTGGGTTGGATACATAATGCTCTGACCGAAAGAACATGTCAATTTCACGGAAAATAGCACAATCCGCTAAAATTTAAGAAAACCGTGCAAGAAAATCGTTTTCGGTGATAACGGGAACGCCGAGTTGCGCGGCTTTTTTATTTTTCGATGAAGAAGAGTACGCGTCGTTGTTTATCAGAAATGATGTTTTCGCTGTGACGCTTCCGGTGACACGACCGCCGCCGGCTTCGATGTGTGCTTGCAGTTCAGCGCGGTTTTTGAAATGCGAAACATCACCGGTTATTACGAATGTAAGACCATCCAACGCGCGGTTATCGTTAACGGAAGGGGAGGGGATTCGCAGTGTTTCGAGTGCGCGTTCGAATAAATTGCAATTTTTTTCTTGCGAAAAATATGAATGCAAGCTATGTGAAATTGCTTCGCCGTAACCCTTTATTTCGGAAAGAATTTCAATAAAATTTTCGCCCTTGCAGGTTTCGGCGATTTTTTTTGCGTCGTGATTGAAGTGCGCGCATAAAAGTTTGGCATTTGCCAATCCGACATGGCGAATGCCAAGCGCGTAA
>JAIRVD010000242.1 GCA_031254075.1 Clostridiales bacterium | reverse complement strand
GCGGACGTGGCGGCGGCGGATTCTCTACAGGAATGAAATGGGAATTCGGATATAAATCTCAAAGCGACCAAAAATACGTCGTGTGCAACGCTGACGAAGGCGACCCGGGCGCATTTATGGACCGCTCAATTTTAGAGGGCGACCCACATTCCGTAGTCGAAGCAATGACAATCGCGGGCTACGCAATCGGCGCGAACAAAGGCTTCGTATACGTGCGTGCGGAATATCCGATTGCCGTCGGGCGTTTGCAAAAAGCAATCGACCAAGCGAAAGATTTCGGCGCATTGGGGGACAATATATTTGAATCGGGTTTCAGTTTCGATTTGGAAATTCGTCTCGGCGCGGGCGCGTTCGTTTGCGGCGAAGAAACCGCGCTGCTTAATTCAATCGAAGGAAAACGCGGAATGCCTAATCCTCGCCCGCCGTTCCCTGCGGTAAAGGGACTTTGGGGCAAACCCACTATTATTAATAATGTAGAAACTTTTGCGAATATCGCGCAAATAATTCGTAACGGCGCGGAATATCTCACCGCAATCGGTACTGAAAAATCGAAGGGCACAAAGGTTTTCGCGCTCGGCGGAAAAATCGTTAACGCCGGACTTATCGAAGTTCCGATGGGAACGACGATTCGCGATATTATTTTCAAAATCGGCGGAGGAATTCCTAATGGAAAAAAATTCAAAGCGGTTCAAATCGGCGGACCTTCGGGCGGTTGTTTAACCGAAAACGAACTCGATACTCCGATTGATTACGACAGCTTGCTTGAGCTCGGCGCAATGATGGGCTCGGGCGGACTTGTTGTAATGGACGAAGACAATTGCATGGTTGATATCGCGCGTTTCTTCCTTGATTTCACCGTTGATGAGTCTTGCGGAAAATGCCCGCCGTGCAGAATCGGCACAAAGCGCATGTTGGAAACGTTGATAAAAATTACCGAAGGCAAGGGCACAATGGAAGACTTGGATATTTTAGAAGGTCTTGCGAAAAATATAAAAGTGTCCTCGCTGTGCGGACTCGGACAAACCGCTCCGAATCCGGTTCTTTCCACATTGCGTTATTTCAAAGACGAATACATCGCGCATGTTAAGGACAAAAAATGTCCCGCGGGCACCTGCACAAACCTTCTTGAGTATCACATCAATGAAACCTGTAAGGGTTGCGGCATTTGTAAAAAAGTTTGTCCGACAGACGCAATCAGCGGCGAAATAAAATCGCTTCACGTAATCGACCACGATAAATGCGTAAAATGCGGCGCGTGTCTTCCGAAATGTCCGTTTAAGTCCATCATAAAGAAATAGGAGGCAATCAAATGGTAAACGTAACAATTGATAATATAAAAGTTCAGGTTGAGCCGGGTACAACTATTTTACAGGCTGCAAAAAAAGCCGGAATTGATATTCCTACGCTGTGCTATTTGAAAGAAATAAACGAAATCGGTGCGTGCCGCGTTTGCGAAGTCGAGGTAAAGGGCGCGAGGGCGCTTGCTGCGGCTTGCGTGATGCCCGTTTCCGAGGGCATGGAAGTCAGCACAACAAGCAAGGTTGTTCGCGAAGCGCGACTTGCTACGGTGGAATTGATTCTTTCGAACCATAATCGCGATTGCTTAACTTGCTCTTCGAATCATAAATGCGAATTGCAAACCTTGGCGGAAGAGCTTTGCGTGCGCGAATCTCCGTTTGAGGGTGAGCATGATTTCGGTATTGTTGACACTTCATCGCCGTCAATCGTGCGCGACCAGAGCAAATGTGTTCTCTGCGGACGCTGTGTTTCCGTTTGCAAAAAAATTCAGGGCACCGCTATTTTGGATTTCACTGACAGAGGATTCCACACAGGCGTTTCGCCCGTTCTTAACAAGAATCTTGCGGACGTGCCGTGCATCTATTGCGGACAATGCGTTACCGCTTGCCCGACCGCCGCGTTACATGAAAAAGAAGACCTCGATGTAGTTTGGGCTGCATTGGAAAATCCCGACCTGCATGTTGTTGTTCAAACCGCTCCCTCCGTTCGCGCCGCGCTCGGCGAAAAATTCGGGTTGCCCGTCGGCACACGCGTTACCGGAAAAATGGTTTCCGCGTTAAAACGTCTCGGTTTCAATAAAGTCTACGACACAAACTTCGGCGCGGACATGACAATCATGGAGGAAGGTCACGAATTGCTCGACCGTTTGAACAATAGCGGTGTTCTTCCGATGATTACTTCCTGCTCGCCGGGTTGGGTTCGTTTCTGCGAATACAATTATCCCGAATTTATTCCGAATCTTTCTTCCTGCAAATCTCCGATGACGATGTTCGGCGCAATCGTGAAATCCTACTACGCCGAAAAAACAGGCATCGACCCGAAAAAAATATTCAATGTAGCCATAATGCCTTGTACCGCGAAAAAAGCCGAAGCCATGCGCGAGGAAATGGAAGTTAACGGCTTGCGTGACATCGACGCCGTTCTCACAACGCGTGAACTCGCAAAAATGATTAAACAAGCTCGCATCAATTTCCATTCGCTTGAAGACGGCGAATTCGATGCCGACCTTTTGGGCGATTACTCCGGTGCGGGCGTTATCTTCGGCGCGACAGGCGGCGTTATGGAAGCCGCATTGCGCACCGTAGCCGATGTCGTCACAGGCAAAGATTTAGCCGATTTCGAATTCAAGAGCGTTCGCGGTGTCGAAGGCATCAAGGAAGCCGAAATCTATGTAGGCGATACCAAGGTCAGAATCGCCGTAGTTCACGGCACTTCCAATGCCGCAATCCTGCTTGACAAAATTAAAGCCGGCGAAGCCAAATATGATTTCATCGAAGTAATGGCTTGCAGCGGCGGTTGCGTAACAGGCGGCGGTCAACCCCGCATCTCCGCAACCACCCGTGCCGAAATGGATGTACGCGAAAAACGCGCCTCCGTTCTCTACTCGGAAGACGCCTCACTCCCCGTCAGAAAATCACACAAAAATCCGCAAATCATAAAACTCTACGACGATTACCTCGGTAAACCGAACGGGCATAAAGCTCATGAGTTGCTTCATACGAAATATGAGGCAAAGGAAGCATATCCGTTGTAGAAAAATTTATTAATGAGTGGCAACATCCGAAAATCATCGTTTAGCTTTTAAAGTCCGGAGTTTCCGGGCTTTTTTGCTTTCATAAAAAAATAATTACCTTTAGTATAACGGGTGATTGGCGGTTTAAACCGGACAACGATAGGGATTAAATGACATGAAAATTATTCTGTCGCGAACTAATATTGATGTGGAGGAGATAGACTATGAACTGGATACAAAGCCTGTCGAAAGCGATTCATTATATCGAGTGTAATCTTACCAATGAATTAAGCGTTGAAAGTGTTTCAAAAAAAGTATATGCCTCAAATTCTAATTTTCAACGTATTTTTAATTTGGTGACGGGTATGACTGTTGGTGATTATATCCGCAACAGACGGTTAAGCTCGGCGGGGCAAGATTTACTGCATAATAAATGCAAAGTTATTGATGTCGCCATGCGTTACCAATACGACACATCAGAAAGTTTTTCAAAGGCGTTTAGAAGGTTCCACGGTGTATCCCCTTCGAACGCGCGGAAGCAGAGATTAAAAATCTTTCAACCGTTCACTATCAATATAAAAATACAAGGAGGATTTGACATGTCAAGAAAATTAATTGACAACGTACCGATTCATCAATTGCAATATCCCGAGCAAGGGCAGAATTATGTTTTTAACGGTTGTATGAAATTCCTTATGGAGTGCATGGGGGAAGATGAAGCGTATGATTATTGGTTTTTTTCAACGGTTTCCGGCGACAGTTTTGTTCAGGTTTTCGTAGCGGATAAAGAAAAATCCGGTGCCTGCTTTTCTGATTTAAAGTTTGATTATGATTTGATTAAACATGTGTTTGACTCAATCGGTTATAATTTCACTTTTATGAGTGCGGACAATTGGCAAAATGACAAACAAAAATGCAAAAGAAAGCTTATGGAATATATCGATAAAGGTATTCCAATAATCGGAAAAGGGTTTAACTATACCGACGAAAACGGTAACGAGTTTCTTACAAACGAAATTTCCTGCATTATAGGGTACGAGAATGACGGCGAATATTTTTACCGCTTGCCGGAAGAAGCGACAAATCTTATATCTTTTACGTTGAACGACCCGATACCCTACACCTTCGTATTTATCGAAGAAAAGAAA
>JAIRVD010000238.1 GCA_031254075.1 Clostridiales bacterium | reverse complement strand
TAATAAATCGGTTATAATTTCATTTTGCAAAATGCGGTTATAATCGGCTTTTAAGCAATTAAAGATTTTTCCGCGAACGGGCATGATTGCTTGGAATTCCGCGTCGCGACCGAGCTTGCATGAGCCGAGCGCGGAATCGCCTTCGACGATGTACAACTCGCGGCGCGTGATGTCCTTCGTGCGGCAATTAACGAATTTTTCCACACGATTATTTAAATCAATTTGCCCCGTCAATTTCTTTTTTAACGCGACGCGCGTTTTTTCCACGGATTCGCGGCTGCGTTTGTTCGCTAAAATTTGTCCGCAAAGCTTGTCCGCATCGGCTTTGTTTTCTATGAAATAAACTTCAAGCTGTTTTTTCAAAAATTCTGTCATTGCGTCTTGTATGAATTTATTTGTAATCGCCTTTTTCGTCTGATTTTCATAAGACGTAACCGTTGAAAACGACGAAGTAATCAAAATAAGGCTCTCCTCGATATCGGGGAAGCCTATTTTTTTCTCGTCCTTTTTATAATGATTTCCGTCTTTTAAATATTTGTCGATTGCGGATGTAAACGCCGCGCGAACCGCCTTATCGGGCGCGCCGCCGTAAACCAAATGGCTCGAATTATGATAATACTCAAGCACATTCACATCATTCGAAAAACAAAAAATTATGTCAAACTTTAGTTTATATTCCTTCTGGTCATGCCTGTCGCGCCCTTGCGTTTCGTGCGTCAGCATATACGGCTCGGTCAGCGCGGTTTCGCCGGCAAGTTCCGTTATATAATCGCGAATTCCGTTCTCGTATTTAAACTCAAACGTCTCGCCGCTTGCCTCATCCTTTAAAACAAACGTCAATCCCGCGTTTACAATGGATTGCCGCTTTAACATATCCTTATACCACTCAAGCGGAACATCAATATCCGTGAAAACATCGCGGTCGGGACGCCAAATTATCGTCGTACCCGTTTTTCTTCCCGCGAAAGGCTCCTTCATTAACTCGCCCGCAATTTCACCTTTTTCAAAATGCAGACGATACTTCCAGCCTTCGCGAATTATCTCCGCGTCCATATATTCCGACGAATATTGTGTCGCGCATAATCCAAGCCCGTTCAAGCCCAAACTAAACGCATAATGCGCATCGTCCTCGTTGTTCGCGTACTTCCCGCCCGCGTACAACTCACAGAAAACCAATTCCCAATTATATTTTTGCTCAATCGGATTATAATCCACCGGAACCCCGCGCCCGAAATCCTTCACCTGCACCGAAAAATCCGCGTTACGCGTTATTTCAATCTTTTTCCCATACCCCTCGCGCGCTTCGTCAATCGAATTTGAAATAATTTCAAAAACCGCGTGTTGGCAACCTTCGATTCCATCCGAACCGAAAATAACCGCCGGACGCTTCCGAACTCTGTCCGCGCCTTTTAACGCAGTTATACTCTCATTGCCATATTCCTTCGCCATGTCAATCACCACTGCTTAGAATACCAGAAACCGCCCGCCCTGCCAAATTTTTCTGCGAATCCCATACCGCAACAACCATATATGTACTTTCGGAAAAAAAAGAACCTCCCGTCAACGTCGCGTCTACGGAAGGCGCACAAGCCGTTTCAAATGAAATTGTTTCGCCTTCGGAAAAAATCCATACGCTGTAACTTTCCGCGCCAAGCTCGGCGGCGCGGTTTGACGCAACCGCCTGCGCATTCCCGATATCCGCCCGAACCGCCATCATTATACTCTGCGCCGCAAGATGCGCGTCATATCCCTCCTGCGCATAAGCAAGATTTCTGCCCGCCTGATTAATCAGCGGCAACGCAGCCATCAACAATACAGAAAAAATCGTCAACGCGAGCAGTATTTCGATATATGAAAATCCGCTGCGATTTTTATTGGTTTTCAATTTTTATACCTGTTCAGCTTAACGATTTGCCGTTCGCGGGCGATGCCGAGTGCGCATGAAGGGACATCGTCCGTTATCGTGGAACCTGCCGCAACAACGGCGTTTTCGCCTATATTAACGGGTGCGACAAGATTTGAATTGCTTCCGATGAACGCGCCGTCGCCGATTGTTGTTCGGTGTTTTTCTTTGCCGTCGTAGTTTGCGGTTATTGCGCCGCAACTGAAATTTACGCCGCATCCTACATCCGCGTCGCCGATGTACGCAAGATGCGCCATTGCGGTTCCGTCGCCGATTGTGGCGTTTTTGACTTCGACGAAATTGCCGATTCTGCATCTTTCGCCGATGAGTGCGCCCGGGCGAAGATACGCAAACGGCCCCACATTCGTGCCGGCACCGACTACCGCGCCGTCCGCAATGCTGTTGCGAACACTCGCATTTGCCCGGACAATTGTGTCCTTCAAATGTGAATTAACGATAACGGCGTTCTCTTTTATTTCGCAAAAACCTTCCAAAATAACGCCGGGATAAATCACCGCGCCGCGCGAAATCTTCACGCTGTCGTCAATAAACACCGATGCCGGGTCAACCATACGAACGCCGTTCATCATATGCCGCGCATTAATGCGCGCGCGCATATGCCCGACCGCCTCAGCCAAATGAATTTGTGTGTTTATTCCCGTGAAAACCGACATATCCGCATACGAATGAAAAACCCGCACGCTCGCGCCCTCGTCCTTTAAAATCTTCGGAACATCCGTTAAATAATACTCGCCTTGGCTGTTTTCGTTTTTTAATTTTTTTAATCCGCGCAACAGCGACGCGCCCTTAAATAAATAAATTCCCGTATTCGCCCAAGTCGTTGTCGCATGTTTTTCCGTAATATCCTTCGCTTCAACTATCTCAACAAATTCCCCGTCCGTGTCGTAAACACTGCCGAAATCCCCAACATTTTCCCGATAAACAGCGCAAACAACCGCCTCAGCCTTCTCTTTCGAACGAGACGCCATAAACTCTTTTATAAACTCGCCCGTAACCAACGGCATATCGCCGCAAAGCACCAAAACATCATCATCATCTTTTATTCTTTCCGAACCCGCCTGTACCGCATGACCTGTCCCGAGCGGCTCGTCCTGAACGGCAAAAAAAAGCCCGCCGCAATTTTTCAGCCCAACCTTTATCTCCTCGCCGTCTTTTCCCACAACAACCGTTACATCATCAAAACCCGCATCACGCGCAGCCTCAACAACATATTGCACTATCGGTTTCCCCAAAACCGGATGCATAACCTTCTGCAAATCCGACTGCATACGTTTCCCTTTTCCTGCTGCCAGAATAATGGCCTTCATAGAAAACCTCCCTTTATTCGGTTGATATATGTATATTTTTACACGGAATTACACGCTAACGAACACGGATAAAGAGTCGAAAACAATCTTTTCACCGTGTTTTCCGTGTGCAATCCGTGTAAAAATTATTTTAAGTCTTTAAATCCTTTATTTTCTCCCTGACATTCTTCATCGCCTCTTTATTTTCATTCCGAATCTGTTCATAGATTTCCTTTCTGTGAACGGCAACGGTTTTTGGCGCGAGGATTCCGAGGCGAACTTGTTCGCCTGTGATGCCGAGAACGACGACTTCAATATTGTCGCCTACGATGATGGATTCACCCTTCTTACGCGTCAGAGCCAGCATTTTGTTTTTCCGCGGCAATTTTTTTCTTGGCGCGCTCCAATTCTTCGAAAATCATGAAACGGATTGAGTAGTCATCGTTGGCGCAGATGAGTTGTTTGCCGCGTCCTGTGTTTAGGTTCATGACGATGGGCGCGCGAAGGTTAACACGCATGTGGCGAATATAGTCGGGAATAACGACGATGTTGTAAATGAGAAGCGGAGTGTCGTCGAGTTCGCCGAGTTCCGCGAGCTCGTCCTGTTCGACCTGCGGGTCATAATCGGGCAAAACCTTGTAAACATCCATTAAAGTGAATGCAACATCACCCTCGTCGATGGATTGCAGCCAGAAGAAGGTATCCTCATTTTCGTCTTCAGACATAAGAAGATAGCGTTTGCTGTCGGGAAAACCGGGGATTCCTTCGGGAAAATCAATAACGCGAGTGGGGTCATACGAAATTTCTCCGAAATGTTTCGTTTCAAATTTTTCCATTATTATTCTCCTTATCTAAGCAGAGCGGTATGCTCCGCAAACAACTGTAATATTTGAATTACATTATCTTAAAAAGTTAGCAATTGACATTTGAATTACGCCGCCGTTAGCCATGAGTGATGCTTGGAAAAGGGCTTCCGCGGAATAGCGCAAAATGGTTGCGTGGATTAGGTTGGTATCTTCGTTATCGCTTGTGAGTTTTGTGTAACTGCCCTCGTCGTCTTCCAAGCGGTTTTGGATGAGTTCCATGCGAATCATTCTTGAGCCGAGCAAGGTTTGTTCGCGAGTGGAATTGTCTACATGCTTGTCGATGAGGTACAGCATATTGTTAAATTGTTTATGAAGCGCGTCGCGCGCCATTGCGTTTTCTTTGGTGAGTTGTTTTTCGACGGATTCCTTTATGGCTTCTTCGCTGTATCCGAGACTGCGGAAATGCTGTTGAAGGTCGTATTCTGTTGAAACATAAAGCGAATCGGAAAATTCAAAGAATCGTCTGAAGTCGGCGAACATTTTATCCGTAACAACATTTTTCGCGAGCGAATTAACGGTAACGCGCGTGCGCGACGCGAATTCGTATTGAATTTCCTGATTTTTCATATCAAAAGACTTGTTAATTTCTATCGTGTTAAGCGGAATCGCAATGTTATCAACGCCGATAGCGCGAACGAGTTCTGCGCCCTGCACGCGGGTATCCGCCATGATATGCACTCCGCCGACAACGGGAGTATCCATCAATCGCACGGGATAGGTTACGGAAACATCCGTGGTTGTATTCATTACATGCGCGGGAATGTTTACGACGTTTCCGGCGATTGTTGCGCCGTGCGGAAGCGAAGCCATTAAATCTGCCGGCGCGGGAACCATCGGCGTGTAAGCTAAAGTAAAATTATACGAAGTAGGCGTGCCGACGGCAGGAACAGGTGTTCCCGCGGCGCGTGAAAAATTCTGCGTTACATTGTAAACAAGCTCGGTTCCGAGTTGAATATGCGAAGTATTCAAATCAACAATTTCGCGTCCTGTGAAATAAACCATCGGGTTAATATCATCTTGGCGGAATCCTGTTTTTTGGTAAGTTACGCTTACGCCCTCGCGCGGGAAAGCTGAAGCGGTGTCGGAATGCATAACAAGCTCGCCCGTTTCGGGAATGTAGTGAAGCACGGGCACGGCAGGCGACGCACCGTTATCGACAGGCGGACGATACGCGTCGGGGTCTGTGATGTTGAGCGTGCGTACTTCGAATCCCGGAATAACGGGTTGCGCATCAAGCCCGGTATACGCGAGTTTAATAACGTTAATATTATACGAAACCGGTTCGAAGGTTCCGAGACCGCCCGGTACGACCAGACGCTGGAACGAAGCTTCGCGCGAAATATCGGTTATATGAAAATTCTGCGTTATAACGAAACTGCGATTATTGTCTTCAATGAAAACAGGAGGCTCGTCCATGCGGAAGCCCGAAAATAAATAATTCCCGCCGAATGACTGATTAATTTCATATCCGATTTG